>JAAEMP010000259.1 GCA_024225445.1 Hyphomicrobiales bacterium
AAGACGAGTAGGGTGCGACCTTGAGTCTTCGTTGGTAACTCACTATTGAGCCATTTAATTTTTTCATTTTGGATTTAGTGAAAAATCTGAAAACAAATCAATCAAATTGGCGACTGTCAGTTGAAAAATAACATAGTCACCCGTTTCGAGATGTGCATTTTGACACACCGCAATATGATTGCTTCTGATATGTTGAACTTATCAAACAAGAGAACACCCTCCCGGTTCTCCCTCCAGACAAAGAAAATCCCGGCCCTGAACCAGGCGGAATTTCTTGTTTCCATCATCAGCTAATGCGGCTGTTTTCTGCGTTCGAGTGGATAGCCATTCTGTTTTTCTGATGCATATAGCAGAACACCTTTAAAATAATCATGCAATCAGGAGCGAAAAGCGACCGGCGCCGGTGCGCCGCCCTCGCGGAGGCCGGGCGTAAGCCCGAATAGCCGTGAGCAAAAAAAATCCAGACTGAATCAAAATAAAGGTGTTCTGCTATAGCGGCAATCTGCAGCGCAAACGAGCGTTATTGCAATGGGCGAAGCTGCAAATGCTTTCAAATTAGCTATGTGGTTTTCGTGTTCTTTGCTAGACTGATTGAATGATTGACGTTTTAAGAAACCTGACCTATGCCCGCCTGTTTTTAGCGCAAGTCATCGCTTTGTTGGGAACCGGTCTTCTTACCGTGGCACTTGGCCTGCTTGCGTTTGATCTTGCCGGCGACAAAGCGGGCGCAGTTCTGGGAACCGCTTTTGCCATCAAGATGATTGCCTATGTCAGCCTTGCACCTGTGGCCCATGCGGTTTGTGACAAGGCGCCGCGCAAGGCTGTTCTGATAGGTGCTGATCTGGTGCGGGCTTCGGTGGCCCTGTTCCTGCCTTTCATCGATTCTGTGTGGCAAATTTACCTGCTGATTTTTATTCTACAGGCGGCGTCGGCTACGTTTACACCAGCCTTTCAGGCAGTCATTCCTGATATTTTGGAGGATGAAAGGGATTACACAAAAGCCCTTTCGCTTTCGCGACTGGCCTATGATCTGGAAAACCTTGTCAGCCCGGCGCTGGCTGGAATATTTCTGGCTCTGATGAGTTATCACTGGCTTTTCGGGGGGACGGTTATCGGATTTATTGGCTCCGCCGCGCTGGTATCCATCACGCTTGTTCCCTCTGCTGCGCAACGTCAAGAAACCACACCGTTTTTTGAGCGATTGACCAAAGGCATGAGAATTTATCTGGCGACACCGCGTCTTCGCGGTTTGCTCGCACTAAACCTGGCTGCCGCTGCGGCAGGTGCATTCATTATCGTCAACACGGTGGTGATCGTGCAATTACATTATGGTGCCAGCCAAACCGACGTAGCTTATGCGCTGATGATGTTTGGTGGCGGTTCCATGTTTACGGCGCTGATGTTGCCGCGAGCGCTGGATTCGATTTCAGAACGAATGCTGATGGTTGTGGCGGCGTTTGTATTGGCTGGCCTGAGCATTGGCCATGGCGTTTATCTGCTGGTTGACGGATTGGCAGCATGGGGGGCATTCTTGTTTCTATGGGCGGCAAACGGGGTGTTTTACTCTGCTGTTCTCACGCCATCGGGTCGCCTGCTCAGAAACTCCGCCCACCCGGAGGACAGACCGGCAATATTTGTGGCCCAGTTTGCGCTTTCTCATGCCTGCTGGCTGTTTACCTATCCAGTGGCTGGTTGGGCGGGAGAAGCCTTTGGTCTTCCGGTGGCAATGATAATCCTTGGCCTGATAGCCCTGGCGGGGGCAATGACAGCTGTCTTTGTCTGGCCTCGCGATGAAGCAAAGGAACTGCTGCATGAACACATCGATTTACCTGCTGATCACCCGCATTTGTCGGCCCATCAAACGGAAGGCAAACGCCATCGCCATTTGTTTGTAATCGATGATGAGCACCGGGCATGGCCAACGCACGGGTAAGACAAGACCTGGTAATCGCATTTTCAGATATGTGGAATGGTCGCGAAAGCAATTTTTTTGCCACGCTTGCGCTATGGTTTGTGATATAGCAGAACGCCTTTATTTTGATTCAGTTGCGAATTTTTTTTGCTCACGGCTATTCGGGCTTACGCCCGGCCTCCGCGAGGGCGGCGCACCGGCGCCGGTCGCTTTTCGCTCCTGATTGCATGATCATTTTAAAGGTGTTCTGCTATAACCGCCCATTCGGCAAAATGCTCGTTGGTCCGTTCCCACTCCTTGGGTTGCCACATTTCCGTGCAATAATCTTCATTCGTGCAATATTCAGCAAACGCGCCGCAAGGGTTGCGCACATACCAGAAATAGGCTGATCGGAGTTTTTTTAGGGGGTGGATATTCAGGATTTCAAGTAATGACTATTGCACCGGAATCATTATTTCCAGTTACTTTGCGAAACCTCTAAATCGCGTTCCAAAATGAACGCTTATGCGGCTCTGTACGATATTCAGATGGTGCAAAAACCATCCTTTTTGCAACGGT
>JAAEMP010000260.1 GCA_024225445.1 Hyphomicrobiales bacterium
CTTTCTGTCGGATGCCAAATTTTCTACATGGGAAATGCAGCAGTTATACGCAGTCAGGGTTCTCAGCCTGTACAGAATCAGAGGCGGATACTTCATTATTGATGATACACTGAACCGTCATACGAATTTCTGCAGGTGGATTCACGGAGTCTGCGTTCTGTTCGACCATACGGCCAAAACAAATCTTAAGGCTGTCTGCCTGGTTGTGCTTTACTACAGTGACGGCGCATTTATAAAATTTCCGATCTGCTTTCGAATCTGCTATCGTGACGATACGAAAAAGGGAAGCATTATGCCCTGGCGGCGTCGCAGGGAATTTGTTTATAAAACAAAATACGAACTTGCCGTCGAAATGTTGGAATGGGCTGTCGGAGCCGGGTTTCCGAAATGCACGGTTCTCGCTGACTCATGGTTCGGAATCGGTCCGTTTGTAAAAGAGCTCAGACGCCTTGAACTCAGCTACGTTGTGGAAATAAAAAACAGCTACAATATCAGGACACCGTGCAGATCGCCCAGGTTTACCAAGACAGGAAGACTGGCAAAAAAACAGTACGATCTGACGAATATCGCCGAGTTCTTCATGCGTATTTTACCTGTCGTCAGATGCGGTTTTGCACCTGGCAGAGATGCAGAAAAAAAAGAAAAGACATTGTATCAGGTAAAAATCATAACAGCCCGTCTGAATTCAGTTCCGGGAAAACACCGCATCATTGAGAGCATCGATCCGGTCAGACAGACCGTCAAATATATTATCACAAACGAACTTACCTGGGAACCGACCAGAATTCTTTCCGTATATAGCTGCCGATGGGTTATTGAGGAATTCTTCAGGAATGCCAAACAGTTGTCGGACACGGAGGGAGCCACTGTCAGAAGCGAGCAGGGTGTGACAACAACGTTATGCCTGGTGTTTTGGCTTGACTTTCTTCTCCGTTACGAGAATTACAAGCAAGGCACTGCGGGAGAATTGCCAAAGGAATCCCTGACGATTCCTTCGATTGTCCGTCGGGCACAGTACGAAAATCTGGAAGCTTTTGCAGAAACAGTTCGGAATGATGAAGAATTTGTCGAAAAATGGCTTGAGACTGAAAAGAAAAGGACTGACAGAAAACGGAAAATCCGAAAGGAGCTGATTGTAACTGAGGAAAACAAAGATTCGGAACAGAGTTCGGCACCGGGCAGTTGACTCTGCATATCGTATGACTGACTGACGTTTTTCATGCAGAATTTATACCGGCCGGATC
>JAAEMP010000261.1 GCA_024225445.1 Hyphomicrobiales bacterium
CCTTCATCGAACATTTTAACCATCAGCGATACCACGAGAGCCTGAGAAACCTCGCGCCTGCCTATGTCTACTTCGGGCGTGGAAATGCAATTTTGGGCAGAAGAGAATGGATCAAACGAAAGATCATCAAAGCACGGCGCTTGCAATACCGCAAAACTGCCGCGTAATATCGACAACAAATGAGCCAGTGTCTCTCTTATATCAGACCGCTATTTGTCTCAAATACCCTGACCACGGATACCTGGGCCTCAGTGAGAATGATGCCGTTGTCATTGGTAGCCTTGGCCTCCAGCGCATTCAGACGTTTCTTGAAATTAGCCAGGTCGTTGACGAAGCCAGATGAATCGCACGGCTGAGGGTGAAACGAACACGCCTGCCTTACGCAGTTCATTGGAGGTGCGGGCCTGGCCATAAGCAGGGAAATCAGTGGCTGCCTGGATAACAGCAGCTTCTGTCATTTCATCCACTCTATTGGCATATTCGGCTTCCGGCGTGTGCGCTCCAGGAGGGATTCCACGCCTCCTTCATCGACGGCAGATTTATAACAATAGTCAGCGCTGGCCGAAAACAGCAGTACCTAAAACAGCAGTACCTACTTGGCGGCGATGAAGATTTGGACTAAGATGACGCGCAGAAATGTCAGGGGCCGTCATGAAAAACCACATTCCAATATCTGACGGCAAATATGATTATCACTGACTCAGCTGTCTTTTTGCAGTTACCCAAATGTGCGAGCACCAGTTTGCAGCGCGCCCTCAAACAGCATTTTAACGGACGGCAATTCGGTAAACACGCACGGATAGAAAACGCACCCAAAGATGAGATGGCTGGAAAACCCATCGTCGGTGGAATTCGTGATCCGCATTCCTGGTATTTGTCCTTGTGGCAATATGGTTGTTCACAACGAGGCATTAACTGGATGTCTTCAACCTCACCTGTGGTGCATGGGCAACTTCCGCAATCTGCTGATGCAAGGCTGAGAAGTGCCGAAGTAATTCAAACCAAAGAGGGGCGCGCACGACATATCGAATGTGAGACAAAACGCGATCCTTCCCTGTGGCAACAAATATATTCGGACGCTAACGACGCTCTGGCCTTCCGCTACTGGCTAAGTCTGATCCATGAGCCGTCGCATCAGTTCGTTTGTTTTCCCGAGTATGGGCACGCGTTCTATAGCGATGAGGCCGGGCTTTTCACTCACGTATTTCTGCAGCTCTATGCCAAAAGTAACGAGACAATATACATTCGAGATGGTTCTTCATTGAGTGATTGCCTGATGTGTGATGCGCTTTTGCCAGACAGATTGATTAGGCAATCCAGTTTCGCCGACGACTTTGTCCGCGTTCTTCGAGAAACAGACCACGACGTAACAACAGATACCGAAGCAAATATCTGCCAGGCGCAAAGAGTGAATGTGTCCGGAGGTGAATCCCGGCTATCGAGCTTTTACGACCGCAAAAGCTGGGAAACGGTTATGCAAAGGGATCGACTACTCATCAACGCGCTTTCGGGCGAATACGGAACGCTGTTGTTTGGCGAGTTGCAGATCGCTGCGATGCCATAGAGCCAAAGCCTTGTCGGCGTGCTTTGGATTTGGGTGTTGTTCAACCAGAATATCTTGTGGCGTTGGGAGGAAGAATGGCGCCTTTTCAAAGTTAATTCGCCGAAAGTCGCCGACCACAATATCCTCATTGGTGCCGGTTTCCGGGTAGTTGGTCACCAGCAGGTAAGCGCACTTGCCTTCAGCCAAATTATCGAGGGACTGGATGACCTGGGCGTTGGGCAGATGAGAGTAACAGTCACGGCACAACAGAAAATCAGCTTTCGGCAGGTCGTCATTCACAATGTCAATGACCTGAAAGGTTCGATCCTCCCGTTCATATTTAGCATTTTCAGCAATAATATCAGGTACAATATCGCCGCCAATGTAGTGGATCCCGGCCAGATCTACGTGTTGCATCCAATTGAAATCTCCACACGGCAGGTCCAGTAAGGTCCTGACATTGTGCTTTCTAAGCAGTTTTGGCAGTTCCAGGCGTAAAGCTTCCGTCTGCCGTTTGGACGAGCCGCACCCAGACCGTGAACCGCCCATTTCCCAAAGGCCCTCATTGAAGATCGTACCAAACACTTTCTCACGGTGTACCTTCGCCAACGGTTCTGAAACATCACTCACCGCCAGTTTTCTGGCGACCTCGCGCAATTGGGTAATCTTTGTATTTCTTTGTTTCAACTTCTCCTTCAGCACGATCATATTGCGCGATTTCTTTTCGAGAGCACGGGTAACATCACGAGACTGGACAAGTCTGTTGTAAGGCTCAAACTGGTTGGCTGATAAAGGCAGCGGTTTCCAACCCTCTGTTTTGGTGGCTTGTCCCATCGCGATGCGATATGCCCTTGAGAAGACCGTATCTTCCGAGAGCAATTCCTGTGATGATTTTGAGCGATTTTCGACCGAAATTGAGTTGTTGAAAAACGAAACACCTAGGGAAGTCGCAGGTATCAGGTTCGCGAATTCGGACGCTGGTCCAAAGATCGTGTTCTTTGTCTGGTTATCAAACGGGATAATCATGCCAAAGGGTAGAATGAAAATATCTTGGTCGCCGGATGATAAGAGCAGTTCTCTGGTAATCCAGTGTCCATATTCACCCCAGCCTGCTTCTCGCTCCGCTGTCTTCTCCTTCTCTTTCAACACAATGTCGATACGCCCGGCAAATTCTTTCATAAACTTCGAACCGGGCATACAACCCATAACAGTGTTTGCGATCCGACCGCCCTCGGCTTCCGATGCAATAAGCTGATAACCATCAACCATATCCGCCAGCGCCGAGAACTGAGGGAACACCAACGTGTCAGCATCCACCCAGAAGCCACCATGTTTGTGCAACAGCTGAACCCGCAACAAATCGCAAAAAAGAGCCAATTTTCTGCCCGCCAGATCGGTCGACTGACCTTCTGAGGCAGGTTCGCAATAGCGAAACAATTCGTCCCGATTAGGAGCCCACTCGAGACAACTTTCGAAATTCAGTTGAATCAGCTGAAACTTCGCTGACAGATTTCGAATATGAGTTTCGGCACACAGTGAGATGTAAGCTGGCTTGGGGGTTTCAGATTCCCAAAATGTGAACGCATAGGGCTTGTCAACAGGCATTTGCTCACTTCGGTTGAGAAACGCTACCAATTGAAGCGTTTGCGTAGATGGTCGGGTATGGATGCAACAATGCGTTCCTCTTGACTGCTAGAAAATACAACTTTTTCTGAACCTTGCAATCGCTGGCCAGTTCTCTGCGGTTCCGTCACCATGGTGCGTATCGGACCGATCCCGGCAGTTTCAAGCATTTGGCGAGCCACGGTATCTTGGCCTTTGTCTTTGATTTCATCAAGCGTTGTCCAACCCAAAATCGATGGATGCCCCTGATCAATTGCTGCTGCCCACCGTTCCATCCATATTATCAAATGCGGCAGATAATCCGCGATCACCCATTCGGCAATATCCTCAAAAGGGGCGTCTGGAGCGACAGATGCATACGCAAAAATAATCGGCGTTTGGTCCCTTACCATCATATCTACGGTGGAAAGAAGTGTTTCGACAGGGTTGCGAAACTGAACCACGGTTTTGACCCAGGGCATTTCACCAAGTGCCTCCAGGATGTCTTCATCCGGAACGAGATGGCAATGATTGATGATACCAATGCCCTTAAGTTTCTGCAGCGCAGCCATTGACGGCACGCCAGCGCCCATCGGCGAGTTTTGGTAGCAAAGGAAATTGGCGCGCGGCCAACCGGTCGCTGCGGCCAAAGCGAAAGACAAAGACGTGCTGCCGGTTTTTGGTACTGCTGCTGTCAAGATCACTTGACCGCTGCTCAGGCCTGCCGTGTTCTCGCCAAGCCATTGATCTGCAAAGCTTGATATTCTGGATGCAGCTTCATCATACTTGCCTTGCTGACTGCATATCGTAGCGATCCGTTTAATATCTCGATTGATAATCGGCGCATTCGCATCAAACAAATGTCGCACGTCTTGCTCCGCTTCCGGCCAACGTTGCAAGCGCATCAAGCATTCAGCCCGCCGACGGCGGACCTGCAGAAACTCAGGAGCAGCTTCGATGACCTGATCGTACATCCGGGTTGCTTCTTTCCAAGATTTACGTTGCTCAAGGCTTTTGCCTTGATCGAACAATACCACATACTCGTTTCGCTTCATGCACAGTCTCGATCAAAGTTGGAAATTTTTTGCTGGTTGAATGCCAACTTCAATTTTCTGACATGTATTCCTTTTCGTGGTTCAAGACAAGCGCTGTCGAATGTTGATGATTGAAGCTGGTCCGAACTGCATGCAAAGCGGTTTGCGCCCATTCTTGGATCGATCCGTCCTTAGTGAAACGAAGGTTATAATTGGCAGGTTGTCCGAATAGGGCGTTGGTATGCGCAAACCACCCTTCCTTAAGCAATCAACCTAATCTGTCCAGTAGGCGGTGATGGGGTACAATCCACAGCCTGTTTTTCGCACGAAATGTTTGCAGAAGCGCCTTTCGAAGTGTTTTATGAAAGGTATTCTTCACTGGATGAAATGGCGTTGTGATATGCCGCTCTCGTTTTGTCACCGCCGCCAGCACAAGAATGTTGACGTTGCTTTTCCCGATCTTCCAGTTGGTTCGGTCCAGACATAAAAACGGATAACCACCCTCTCTTGCAAGAGTGCGCCGCCCTCAATTCACTTCTGTGGAAAGGGGGCGGTGTCAGATCAAGTCTGGTCTTCCACAGTTTATGCATCTGAATTCGAGGTGGTGTATCATGTGTTTTTTCTTGGTCTGCCAGTCTCTGGCGCACGGGCTTCAATCATAGAAACAATCCATGTAATCGTGAGCGTTTGGGGAACCCCACCTTGTCTGACGTCAGATGTGTTGCCGATCATAAAATCAACCGCATTGACGAACTGCTGCCTTGGAATTACGTTGCTGGTGAGTGACCATACCGGCGCTTACTTAAGGCATCTGGTTCATTGTTGTATTTACACGCGAGGCATTAATGACAGTTATTCAAACCGCCCCACCTCATGACGGTGCAGGCAAATTAATCATCTTGAATGAAATGCAATTGATGAATTCCGGTTTCTACCGCGACACTTATGTTCACCCAGATGATCATGAATTGGTTTTGAAAATACCACGTCGTAATATCGAGCCGACAAGAAAGGGTTTGTTCGGTCTAGGTCTGAACGAGGCAAAAGATCCAAATGAGCTAGAATATGAAATGTGGGAGACGCTTGTTACAGGCGGGCATGATAAAAGCGAGTATTTTTGTCGAGTATTGGGCTGGTCGGAGACTAATATTGGTCGAGCTTTGTGTGTAGAGCGTTTGATTTCTGATTCCGGATCCCCACCAACAATTCTCGGATCGCTGAAACCTGAGCATGTCGCTGAACTGAATTCAGCCACTCGAAGATTAATACTCTCGTGTCTCAATGAATTTTATGAATATGTAATCCAGAATGCAATTCACTCTTGTGCCTGGCGGTTGGAAAATATTTCAATTTGTCGGCAAAATGGCAAACTGGTACTCAAGTCGTTTGATACAAAGGCAACCACGGTAAGAGAATGGTTGCCATTGAGCAAATATATTAAGTTCGCCCGACGCCGCAAAATCAAACGTCGGACGGACAAGCTATTTCAGTATATGCAAGATTTGTTGAGTACCGACTAATTCGAACCCGATTCGGCATATTGCAAAACGAAGGGTCGGGATCAGGATAACAAAATTCAGATACATAAGGGGCTTTTCTATATTTAAAGTTTAGGCTATCCATAATCTGGAATTGTATGTAAATCATATCCAAGCTGTACAAAGTCCTCATAATACAAATTTCGTATGAGAACACCGGTGCAATAATCCACCACTGAAGCGGCCAGATTATCTGGCTGTCACCGGAGTAAAACTCCGCCAGTGGTAAGCTCTCTTTTTTGCGGAGGGCTGGGATGAAGCAAGTGGAACTTTACGGTCGAGTACGACATTCAGTCCTTATTAAAGGAATAAGTCGGTAAGCGTCCTGCTCACTCACCAGCAACGTAGTTCCAAGGCAGCAACTCGTCAATGCGGTTGATTTTATGATCTGCGATCTGAGCAAGAACCCATGTGAGCCAAGCTTGCGGATCAACGTTATTGAGCTTGGCTGTTTCAATCAGAGTATAGGCGATGGCAGCGGCCTTTCCTCCGCCCTCGGAGCCCATGAAAAGATAGTTTTTTCTGCCAAGGGTCACCGGCTTGACTGCGCGCTCACAAGTGTTGTTATCGAGCTCCAGAAAACCATTGTCGAGATAAGGTCGCGTCTTTGGCATTCGGGTGAGAGCATAACGGATGGCTCTGGCCAAGGGCGACTTGCCGGAGATTTTGGTCAGCTGCGCATGTAGCCAGGCTTCGAGATCATCGAAGATCGGTTTGGCTTTCTTCTGACGAATGGCAACCCGTTCTGCGGGGGAGCAGCCTCGCGCTTCTTTTTCAACACCGTATAGTTTGGCAATGCGCAGTATCGCCTCCTCGGCTATGGCTGAGCCTTGAGATTGTTGAACATCAACGAACTTGCGTCTTGCATGAGCCATGCA
>JAAEMP010000262.1 GCA_024225445.1 Hyphomicrobiales bacterium
GGTGCGTTTGGTCAGGTGTCACTGGAATTGCGCAGTTGCTCAAAATAGTCATGATTGGCGGGCCGGTCTCGCCACACGGAGGTATGCATTGTGAGAAAAAAATCAATTGTCGCACTGGCGGGCATGCTGGTTATGGTTTTTGCGCTTTATGGCTGCTGGGGCGGAAAAACCGTAACCCGCAATATCCGCGTCATTGCCAAGGCTGAGGTTGGCGGCAAGATGGTGGAGGGGTCGGCGGTGATGGGCCTGCGCTGGCAAGCAAGTGATCGCGGCCGGATGTATATCAGCACCAATACGGAAGCGGTGATCCTTGATCTGGATGGCCGGGGCACGGTCTATGTGCTGAATGCGTGGATGGGAGATGATAATAGCTCAAATATCAGCTATTGGCCCTACTTGATCCTCAGAATATTTGGCATGAAGGGCAATGGCAAGCTTAAGGATTTCCCCAGGTTGAGATCGGCCCAGGGGCGTTATCCAGTCGAGCCGCTTGTCGGTGGCCCACCGCAATTACCGCTGATGGTGGCTTTCCGGGATGAGACGAAGCGGGAGACGATGTTTGAGGTCAAGCCGGGAGA
>JAAEMP010000263.1 GCA_024225445.1 Hyphomicrobiales bacterium
ACCCGTAGCGAGATGGGCCGTGATGCCCTCCAGGCGGGATGAAGCTGTAGCGGGTAATGGCCGCTCAAGGGCATCATTTAACTGAATCCGTCTATCGTTCTGGTCGAGTTGCGACAAACACCCAGGGTCTTGAGAGGGCTCTGAACGGCCATTGAAACAGTTTGAATAGGAGATTCTGTTTCAACCTGAATACCCCGAGACTGCTCCACAAGGGCGACTTCATTGAGCCGGAATTCGACATAAGTAATCTGCTCGCAGATCAGAATCCGGTATTCTTTTTCGAATCTGCTTTATCCGCAACTAGGGTTAATTATGCCAAATTTTCGCACCAATATTCCCACGTGTACATTAGTTCATGGTCTTGCATACAATATATAGAATTTGAATCAATCGAACCTCTATACTCAAAAATCCCTACCGGAACATCCCACGATGGGTTTCTATTTTGAACGATCATTTTATCAATTGTCTCTTTGATCATTTCCATAACGCGTTCATGATCTGTCATGCTCCTTCTTGGACGAAGAACCCCATTTTTATAAAATCCAATACGCCAGTTGTCAGTAATCAGTTTACATAGATTCCAGTGGATGATGTATTCTTCTATACGCAATTCGGAAACGGGCTTATCAATCCAATTAAGAGCCTCTACACCAAATACACAGGCTGCTGTTCCTTTGTCACAGCAAGGCTGAGACAAAATCCATTGAAGCGGTTCAGGACCACAATCGTAGTTCCAACTCTCGGCTATTGCATGCCATTCCATAGGAGTCTGCTTCTCCAGCCAAGGAATTAACTCAACCAGTTCAACATCAAGCATACCTTCACGTTGCTCGTGATATCTATCGACCAGTTGATGATGTTTATCAACGAATTCATTCATGGTATTACTTTATCGTCCTGAACGAGAACATTCTAACTCAGTTAATTTTTCCATTGAATAGACCAACAAACACATTTTAAGTCAACATTCGTTTTGTTCCATAATGGACATTACGCAATTTGCGAATGTAGCAGCAAGCAGGATGGATATCTCGCTGCTGGCATCCAAAAGAATTTCGTGTCAGGCAACCTCACCCTTTAATGCGGCATCTTGTCAGGCAATCAATTCTGGCCAGTTCAGGTATAGAGTGTCGAGGTGTTTTTTCTTTTCGGTCCAATTGATTTCTGTCGTCAATTCTTGGGTTTCTGGTTTCAAGATTTCAGGTCCAAAGTACTCCTTTCGCACTAATATCAGCTCTGCCTCGCATACTCCCAGTTGAACAAGCATGTTGAAAATATCAGAAGCACTTTCTACACCGTCAAATTCGACCATACATATATTAGCGAGTACTAATGCATCAAAACTGCAACCATTTTCATGGTTGCTTTCGATTGTTTTTCGAAACTCTGCCGGTTCGCAACAAAAGACATGAGCTCGCATTCCATCTTCGCTAGCCTCCCAGTTTTCATTCAAAGGCACTAGAATTCCAAGCTTTTTCAATACACCAGCAGGAATTTGAAAAGAACTCATGTATAGGTCATCGAAAATCTCAATCGGTGGTAAGCCTATTCGTTGTTGCGGTTTATAGTGGTTTTTATAAACGTGCCGCGCAAGAGCTTCAGCAAGCTCAATGTATGTGAGTTCTTGTGCCATAAGGAATTGTTACCAGAAGCCCGTTTTTAAGTCAGCTGTGAATTCGATATTCGCCACCTGCCAATGGCTTTGCCGCCTTACCATCTTGTGTTCATTTTACCCAAGTGAGGTATTTCCATTTAGCCCGTGGTGAGCCATTTCTAACTGGCTTTGACAATAAAAGGTGAAATTTTTGTGAATTTTAGATTGGGTGTGGGGAAAGGGGGGTAAAATCGGGAAAATTCTGACCGGATATTTTGTGCCATAAACCGCCTGTCTCGATTTCAAGTTCAACGGCAGCAATGCAAATTACCGTATTCAACTACGTTTGTTATACAATCTGCGACACACCTGCCATCGACACCGTCTGCCGACAGCCGCCATTGCGAAGACTGGTTCTGGTCTTTGATTTCAGGTATTCTAACCCGGGTTCTCGATGGCAA
>JAAEMP010000264.1 GCA_024225445.1 Hyphomicrobiales bacterium
ATAGCGGAAAGAGTGCTCGCGTAACGTTGGGGTTACAGCGATGATTCTTACCGGTGTGACTGCCAGTGGTATCCATTGCTACTCTATGATCTCAGTGCCTGGTAAATCGAGACCAGTATTTGGCCTTGATCAAGGAGCGGCGGTCATTCCATTTTTATTGTGACTGTCAAACAGATGTTAGTCAAGGGTTGTTCTTTTCCCCGCTATTAACTCTGAATAACTGATGAATTTCCAATTCGAAGATTGGCAGTTTTCCGCACACAACGGACTCTTTAGCCGTATCGCAGAAAAAATATCGAACTGCAGTTCATTGTAACTTTTTCCGCATTGCTGTCGTTGAGATTAAATCTAAGTGAGGCGGTTATTAGCACTTTTAAAAAATGCTATGTTGGAAAATGCTTATCAAAATCATCCCCCATAGCGGACATAAGTTTTGCTTGGTGACAGGCATATATTATTAGTACATGCGCTAGTTTATTAGAAACATTCAAATGGGTAAAACTAGTGCTGAACCCGGACATGTTTCATCAATTGGTGCGAAAAGCGCTGGCCGGATAGACGCCCAGAATGCGAAGGTCTTCGCAAAAAAAATGCAATTCCTCCAGGGCCAACTGGACATTTCTGTCATCTGGATGACCTTCAATATCTGCATAAAACTGGGTCGCAACAAAATTACCGCCAATCTGGTAGGATTCCAGTTTGGTCATGTTGACTTTATTGGTGGCAAAGCCACCCATTGCCTTATAAAGTGCTGCAGGAATATTGCGCACCTGAAAAATGAAGGAAGTGATAACATCTCCACTGCCCTGGTCTGCGCGAACCTCTTCATGGGAAAGAATAATGAAGCGGGTCGTATTGTGGTCTTCATCCTCGACATTGGTTGCCAGTATTTCCAGATCATATAACTGTGCCGCCAGTTCAGGTGCCAGCGCTGCCACGCTCATGTCATCCTGCTCGGAAACCATCCGCGCTGACCCGGCGGTATCGCCACCAACAATCGCTTTCCAGTTATGTTCACGTATTATGTTGCGGCACTGACCCAGAGCATGGATATGACTGTAAACGGTTCTAATGGATTCAATGGTAATGCCTTTTCGTGCCATCAACTGAAAATGGATCGGCAGGAAATATTCATCAATTATATAACTGTTTGAATGGGGCATAAGGTGGTGAATGTCCGCGACACGACCGGCAAGAGAATTCTCAATGGGAATCATTGCCAGATCAACACTGCCGGTTTCCAGCGCGTTAAATACATCCTCAAATGTATCGCAGGGGACGGGCGTCATTCCGGGATATTTTTCACGCGAGGCGGTATCAGAGTTTGCCCCCGGTTCCCCCTGAAAAGCGATACGACCGGTTCGCTGATCTTTATTCATTCAATTCATCCATAATAATATTACTGGTATCAATTCTCAGTCTTTGGTTTGAAACCATTTGCGTGCCCGTTGCAAATCCTCTTTGGTATCTACACCAAGTGGCAACGTGTCAACCACTGAGACATCTATTTGCATGCCAGCCTCGATTGCCCGTAATTGTTCCAGTTTCTCGCGTATTTCCAGGGGCGAAGGCTGAAGGCCGACAAATTTCTCCAGTGCCGGGCGGCGGTAAGCATAAATCCCGATATGGTGAAATAATGGCCCTTCTCCCCAGGGCGCCGTTGCCCGGGTGAAATATATTGCCCGCATTCGGGTTTCATCCAGTTGTTTTGCAATAATTTTCACCACATTCGGGTTGGTTTTCTCTGATTGTTCACTGATTTCCACAGCCAGAGTGGCAATATCGGCTCCACCATCATCTGGCGATGTGTCGAGAAGAGGCTGAAGGCTTTGGCGAATTAGTCTGCCCTCGATCGTTGGCAGGTCACCTTGCAGGTTGATAACATATTCAGCCTTTTTTTCCGGATCTATTTTGCAAACCGCTTCCCATATCCGGTCTGAACCAGAACTGTGGTTTGTGCTGGTCATTACAGCCTTGCCACCATGGTGTTCTATCGCCTCCAGTATCTCGATACTGTCGGTTGCCACCCATGGTGTACCAATGTCAGCCTCGAGTGCACGATCATAAACCTGACAAATCATCGGCATACCATTGATATCGGCCAGTGGCTTGTCAGGTAGCCTGATGGATGCCATACGAGCCGGAATAAGAACTAAACACCTGCTGTCCTGCCGCATATCAACTTTATCCGTTCCTGAAAAAGCCTGAGAAAAATTTTTCTTGAACATTCCTTACTAAGGTTGTAACGCACAGGCAATCGTTGGCGTCACCTAATTACAGACGAAGGACAAACTTATGGGCTCATTCATGCTGGTCAGATTTGCCATGGCATTTCTTGGCACAATATTGGTGCTGATGGGTGCCAATATTATTTCAACTTACCTTTTTCATTCTGAAGTTCCCGAAAAGGCCGGATACATGATTGAGGCGGGGGAAAGCGACGACCATTCAAAAGAAGCGGAGGCGACTGAAACGGATTATGATCCGATTGCATCATTACTGGCAAATGCCGATCTTGATGCCGGTGCCAAAGTGGCAAAAAAATGTGCGTCCTGCCATACCTTCAAAAAAGGCGGCAAAAAGAAAGTCGGCCCGAATCTGTTCAATATTGTTGGTAGCGCCATTGGCGGGAAAGACGGATTTGCATATTCAGCCGCAATGAAAGATTTTGGCGATGGAAAAAACTGGGATTATGCAACCCTCAATGGATATTTGTACAAGCCCAAGAAATATATCAAAGGCACTGCCATGGGATTTGCCGGCTTGAAAAAAACCAGCGATCGCGCCAATATCATTGCCTATATGCGCAGCATGGCAGATTCCCCGGTATCTTTGCCCGAGGAATAGCTCCCGATTAATCACAAAATGCCAAAAAGGCCGGTCTGAAAACCAGTGTTTGTGTGACGACTGATCGTGCCTGCAAAGCTAAGCCAAGGTCGGCTATGCAAATTACCGTATTCAACTACGTTTGTTATACAATCTGCGACACACCTGCCATCGACACCGTCTGCCGACAGCCGCCATTGCGAAGACTGGTTCTGGTCTTTGATTTCAGGTATTCTAACCCGGGTTCTCGATGGCAA
>JAAEMP010000265.1 GCA_024225445.1 Hyphomicrobiales bacterium
GAACTACGAACCGCGGCCTGCAAAATACGCTCGTCGTCCTCTCCTTCTACGATCAGCGGTGGCTTTTCGTTGAAAATATTTGAAAGTGGATGGGCGCCAAACATTAGCAAGACCGATCGCATCGGTTTATCAACCGATCGAAATACCAGTGCGTTGTGATCAAAGTGCATAAACCCAACACGGATATCCTGCCTCAAACTGCAAAGGCCTGAAAGAACCACGCTGTATGACTCTACATCGTGCCTCTGTACTTGTTAAGCAATTGATACAGTCTTGCGTTTCCTGCGCCAGCCGAAGAAACCCAAGATGGCAAGGCCGGAACCAAACAAGGCTAGTGCTGGTGGAATTGGAACTGCGGGAGTGTCGACAACACTAGCATTCGAAGAAATAAGCCAATGATTGCCGTAAGTCACCGTACCAGCGGAGAGACTTGTGACGTCGTAAGAAATATTGTAGCCCGAAAATTGAATGAATGAGCCTAGAGCAGTTATTCCCAAGTTTGCGGCATTTGAATTCCACCCAATGTGAGCAATACCGGACGACTGAGTGCCTTGGTTGGAGCCATTAACAAAGCTGCCATTTGTCACTAGATCAAAAAGAGTTAAGGTTATATTTTCAATAGTAAAATCGCTCGAAACTGATACATCATTTAACCAAAATCGA
Source organism: Hyphomicrobiales bacterium (assembly GCA_024225445.1). Classification (GTDB taxonomy): domain Bacteria; phylum Pseudomonadota; class Alphaproteobacteria; order Rhizobiales; family Rhizobiaceae; genus JAAEMP01. The sequence goes on from JAAEMP010000265.1 coordinate 664, forward strand.
AAACCTCCATTTTGGTTAACTCTGATAGATCTGTTATTTGCAAAATTTACCGTAACATCCAGAGTGTCACTTTGGTTAACAGTCACAGGGCTGTCCAGTGAGGTTAAATCCCAGTCCAAACTAATTGCATCAAGATCTAATGTCGTTGTCGCATTAACAACAATAGCATTGGCAGGTGTGAACGCTGCAAAATTCAAAAAAATTGCGATTGAGAACGCAAGGCCCCGTGTTAGATAGTTCATATCTCTCCCCTTGATGTTTTACCGCAACCTGAAATGCATTTTAGCAGCGATCAATAATATGAGTCAACTTTGCTCTGGCTTTTTGCTCTGGCTTTCTTGATGACCGAAGGGATTACATCTACATGGTACAGTCGCCTCCAATGCATTGTCGCCAGATCATACGGAATTAAGCCCTTACAATCAATTCATGTCCCAGTTTCGTTTTTGATGCTGGAAACGGTTCCCCTTCGGTGCAAAGACTGGGAGGGGTAAAATATAAAGCAGCAATATTCTCATTGCTGTATGTGAACATAGTGACAATCAGCACTTGCCATCTTAAAAAAGTGCTGCTGGAAATGGGTCGAAAGTTTCAGCCTTATTTATGAAGAGTTTTTCCATGCTGACTCAAAAGTCCATAAGTACTCAGTTGGCGGCAAAATCCATCCCCGTGCACTGGAACTGCCAAGGGTGATATCCTGAGCCTTATAGCGCGGTTGTGCAACTGTTTCCCTGCTTCCACATACTGAACACATGAACCGGCCAGTGAGATCGGGAATTGCCACTTCAGGCGGGAGCAGTAATGATACCGGGCTGAATCCCTTATGGTGGCCACACTTGTTGTAGAACACCATTAGGCTGGCATCTACTTCCAGCAGGTCTGCAAGTGTGACGGGTTCTGAGTTTTCCATCCTGAGGACAGTATCACCACCGATGCTACCCATGGCAGACCACAGGGCCTGATGCGCTGTGTTAACAGATTTTGCTTACACAGCGCTTACATAAAATTGTCGCTGTGAAGACTATATCATCATCAACCTGATATCCCGTTGAAATCATTCGATTATATCGTGTGGCTTTAAAGGTAGTACGAATATTGCAACTGATTGCCCAGCAGTTTGGTTTCTCAATAACCAACATCCACAAATTACTTCAGAAACTGCCCCAGGCCCGCACCCCTACTCCGCGAGACTGGGAAAAATAAGTGCCGGTTTCCGCGCGGATCTGGATGCCAAAATTGAAACTTTGATCCAGTTACGAGACAAGCTGGATGGTTGTATCGGTTGTGGATGTCTGTCCCTAAACAAATGTGAATTGTATAGCAGAACACCTTTGTTTTGATTCAGTTTTGATTTTTTTACTCACGGCTATTCGGGCTTGCGCCCGGCCTCCGCGAGGGCGGCGCACCGGCACCGGTCGCTTTTCGCTCCTGATTGCACGATCATTTTAAAGGTGTTGTGCTATACAATCCACAAGACCGGGCCAGCATGCACGGATCTGGTCCTCGCTACTTGATGGGTAACTCACATTTGATAGATGATGCTTAGGTAATAACTGTTTCAAGCTCAATTCCAGATACGTCAACGTCTCCAAAATCAGTGCGTTATACGGGTTGAAAATCACTCATGTGTGTGTTCATGTCAGGTGATACCTGATCCACAACATCCAACGCTCAAAAAACTCTACCATTCGGAGAAAATAGATGACAATGAAGCCGAACAGAAATATCTGGACCTGGTTCGAAGGAGACTGGCATGAAGGCAATCATCTGGTTTTGGGAGCGGCGGACCATGGAACCTGGCTCGGCACAATGGTATTTGATGGTGCGCGTTTTTTTGATGGCGTGTCACCAGACCTTGATCTGCATTGTGCCCGTGTCAATGCTTCAGCCGCTGCGATGAAGCTGAAGCCAACCATGCAGACAGGCATGATTTTTGAATTGGCAAAGGAAGGTATCAGGAAGTTTGATGGCAATAATCCACTTTATATCCGTCCAATGTACTGGTCTACCGAAGGAGGTCCAACTGCTGTAGATGCGATACCCGAATCCACTGCTTTTTGCCTATGTATTGAAGAAGCAGCCATGGCACCAGAAGGTGTCGGGTTCAGTGTGACAACCACTTCATTTTGCAGGCCTCTACTTTCTATGGCGGTGATAGATGCCAAAGCTTCCTGCCTTTACCCCAACAATGCCCGTATGCTGCGAGAGGCGGCAGAAAAAGGCTTTCAAAATGCCATTTCATGTGATGCGCTTGGAAATGTTGCCGAAACAGCAACGGCCAACATTTTTATGGCAAAAGACGGTGAAGTATTTACACCCGTGCCCAATGGTTCTTTTCTCAACGGCATTACTCGCCAGCGCGTCATCAAATTATTGCGCGATGCTGGGGAAACAGTGCATGAAATCACCCTGAAGATTGAAGATTTTCGCCAGGCCGACGAAATATTCTCAACTGGTAATTATTCCAAAGTAACCCATGTCACAGCATTTGATGAGCGCCAGTTTGAATTGGGACCTTTTGCAAAAAAGGCTCGGGAACTTTACTGGGACTGGGCACAAAGGTGAACTGGCTGAAGAAGTCCTGGAACTTATTTTAGGCAAAAACAAAAATAAATTATTAACCATTTCCGGCAAACATAATTTAACCACATCATGAACATAGTGAACGGAACCTGAATCGGGGACACAAAATATTTTGTATCCTCAGGCGACGTGCCGGAGAAATAATTTTGAACCGTTTACTGAAAAATCTTGTAGCCACACTAGCACTGGTTACTGCATGTGCCACCATCACAACTTCGGTTATGGCGATGGATGTTTATTTGTTTCGCGGTCTGGCTGGAGTACCGTTTTCAGTTGGACTGGATGACCTTGAGGATAAGTTGAAGTCCCATGGCATCCGTGCAGAAACACATCCCCACACCGCCTGGCAGCAAATATATGCAAAAATCAAGAAACGTGGTGTTCGCGAAGTTGCCTTTGTCGGCCACTCCATGGGTGCATTGAGTGCCATTTCCCTGACCCAAAAACTAAATGGTTCCCGAATCAGGGTCGCATATCTTGGACTGATTGATATTCCGGGGTCCGGCAAATCTGTTCCAAAAAATGCATCATGGGCAGAAGCTTATGTAAGCAGCCAGCCCGGATTCAGCCTGTTGAAAGTCAATCCGCGCCACAAAAACCTGGTTGTGAATACCCGAGTTCCGAAAACAGTTCACGTCACCATTGATGATTCTGACCGGGTGCATGACGCAATTATATCAGCCGTCTGGCTTGCCGAGGCATCAATTGGCCGTACACCAAAAACCGTTTCCGCTTTTGCAGCAACCCGAAAATCGCGCAACAATAACCTGGGCCTGTTGGCCGCCAGTTCAATCAAAAGAAACTGAAGCCAGATTTGTTGCAAGCACCCGGTGAGACCCGCCTAACGCGATTGTTTCTCGTGCGTTAGTGTCCATCACTTAAAATAGGTGAGTATTAAGGATTGTAATTACTGACCCCCTTGTCAAATGTAACCGTTTAAAGTCATACTCGCATTTTCCACACAAGGGGAAATATAATGAATTCCAAATTGAAACTTCTCAAAATGGTTGTCGCCATATCTTTGCTATTCTC
>JAAEMP010000266.1 GCA_024225445.1 Hyphomicrobiales bacterium
CAGTACCGCCCGCAGGGTTTGACAAGGAGGGCACGCCTCCTGATAACAAATGCTCGAAAAGGCGCCCGGATATATTTGGGCCTGTTCTTGCGCTTTCTTATCTGTATTCGTACCCTCCTTGTCAAACACAATGGCGTTAATCAAGGTCCTGACCCTAATCATCCAGATATGCTATAATAATTATACTGTGTTGTAAAAGATATAGCGATGATTGATGATGATTTGTAGACAAACAAAATGAAGGACATCAGATGAACAAGGCTGTTCAAAACCTGCTGAAGATTCTTGATCTGGAAAATCTTGAACACAATCTGTTCAGAGGCAGGTCACCACAATCGGGCTGGCAACGTGTATTTGGCGGACAGGTTATCGGACAAGCCCTGGTAGCAGCCCAGAGAACCGTTGGCGATGACCGGCGGGTTCATTCCCTGCACGGTTATTTCATGCGGCCCGGAGACCCGGAAGTGCCGATCATTTATGAGGTCGACAGGATCAGGGACGGGCGCAGTTTCACGACAAGAAGAGTAGTGGCGATCCAGCACGGGCAGGCGATATTTTCAATGGGAACTTCTTTCCAGGTTGTTGAGGACGGTCTGGAACACTTTATCGAAATGCCGGAGGTTCCCAAACCCGATACATTGATCAGCGAAAAGAAACTGGCTGAGCAGTTTATCGATCATGCGCCGGAAAATGTTAGAAAATACTGGCAGAGGGAAAGACCGATTGAACTACGCCCTGTCAGCCTGAAGCATTATCTGTCGAAGGAAAAACTGGAACCCAAACAGAATATCTGGATACGCTCTACCGGAGAATTGCCATCCGACCCGGCCATTCATGAAGCAGTACTCGCCTATGCCTCTGACATGACCTTGCTGGACACGGCACTTTATGCCCATGGTGGAAGGGTGTTTGACCAGAAAATTCAGGTTGCCAGCCTCGACCATTCGATGTGGTTTCACCGTCCGCTGAATATCGAAGACTGGCATTTATATGCGCAGGACAGCCCTAATTCCTCAGGCGCCAGAGGGTTTACCAGAGGTGGAATTTATACCCAGTCCGGAATTCTGGTGGCTTCCGTTGCCCAGGAAGGGCTCATCCGGGAGCGAACCTGGTAGGCCCTTGCCGGTTGTCCGAAATTCGGGTCAAATGCTTCTTTTATCCATGGTTAATTGGCAATTAACCTTCACAAAATACTATCACACCAGAATTCTTGCCGGCAATGCGAGCGCGGGCACCTCATATCAATTTACTGATGGGTGTGCGAACAGTTTAACCGGTTGTGTTGTCGCCAGCGCCCGGGCTGTGTCCTGGTTGTTCATCTATGGCGAAATGTATGGAGTATCCGATGGAATATGCCGGGCCACAAATGTCAAACTCTCTGGAAGTTGAACCCCGTGGATATGATGCCATGGCATTCGATAATGCCGGTAATAAATCCGGCAGACTGACCGGATATCTGGCGTTCCTCAACGGCTTGTTGATTTTTCTGGCTGTTGGTGCGGCTTTTGTTGCGCTCGCCACCTGGTCTGTGAATGACCCGAGCTTTTCCAATGCCAATGGCAAAATGGCCACCAACTGGCTTGGTTTCTGGGGTGCATCGTTTGCCGATATCATGGTTCAGTTTCTGGGCCTGGGGGCAGCTCTAAGCCTGTTTCCTCCGGCAATAATGTCCTGGCTGAAAATGTCGCGGCAGGTCATCGGGGCAATACGCTGGAGGTTGTTATGCTGGGTGTTGATGATAATGTCCGCTTGTGGCGCGGCCGCCTGTGTCAGTGTGCCCGAAAGCTGGCCGCTGCCTTCAGCTCTTGGCGGTATTGTCGGCGACATGATGTTGAAGATCCCAACCATGTTGACCGGCACTGTTCCAACCGGCTGGTTTGCCGTGACATTGTTTGTCGCATTTGCCATTCCCGCTGCTGTATTGGCTTTATATTCCAGCGGACTGATCAACAGAAATACCGCCAGCCTGGTTGAACCGTCGGGAGGGGCTGTGGGTCAATGCGCTGAGGATGATTTTGAAGAAGACGATGATTCTTTTTTGGCCTTTGGAATATTTGCCCATTGGTATCTTTCGCTCAAATCGAGAATATCCAGAAATTCCAAATCCGTAATATCCCGGGAAAATGACAGTGCAAACAAGTCCGGCATCTTCAACCGGATCAAGATTTTTTACCACAAACTGATTGATCCGGCGGATGACGGGCTGGAAAAATTCTACGGCCCAAATGCAAGTGGAGCTGATGCTGATTCAGCGCGGGCAATGGCTGCTTCCATGCCGGATTATGGTGAAAAGATCTATGATGCTGTGGGCACGGACCTGGCTGCTGAATATCAGGAGCGGGTGGCAAGTGATCCAGCTATGGATGGTTCAGTCGGGCCGGTTGAATCTGGCAAGCGGGTTCAGCCGATGGTTCCAAGGCCTGCCCAGAGCACAAGAATTACAAGGGAGGCACAAACCTCCCTGTTTGGTTCCGATACTTTCGAGTTACCGTCCCTGCACTTGCTGGGAGAGCCAAAAAAGCTGGCGGACAATGCCGGTCTGAGTAATGCTGAACTTGAACAGAATGCACGACTGCTGGAAGGAGTTCTGGGTGATTTTGGGGTAAAGGGTGAAATTATCAACGTGCGACCGGGACCGGTTGTCACCTTATATGAGCTGGAGCCGGCACCGGGAATTAAATCCTCCCGGGTAATTGGTCTGGCCGATGATATCGCCCGCTCAATGAGCGCCATTGCCGCCCGTGTTGCCGTGGTTCCCGGCAGGAATGCCATCGGCATTGAACTGCCGAACCGGCGCCGCGAGACTGTCTATCTGCGGGAAGTCCTGGCTAGCCAGGTCTACGAAAAGTCCAGGGCGAAGCTGCCGATTGTTCTTGGTAAAAATATTGGCGGTGAACCGATCATAGCCGATCTGGCAAAAATGCCGCATCTACTGGTGGCCGGGACAACAGGATCAGGCAAATCCGTGGCTATCAATACGATGGTTTTGTCGATCCTTTACCGGCTGACACCGGACCAGGTGAAGTTGATCATGATTGATCCCAAAATGCTGGAACTCTCCGTTTATGACGGTATTCCCCATCTTCTGACACCGGTAGTTACCGATCCGAAAAAGGCCGTGGTGGCGCTTAAATGGACGGTGCGGGAAATGGAAGAGCG
>JAAEMP010000267.1 GCA_024225445.1 Hyphomicrobiales bacterium
AATAACGAGATAAAATACACTTATTGCAAAGCAAGTTTATATTAACAACTCCTTAACGCGGATAAGAACTATCGCTCCAGCCGCCGGCAAATCTCATCAAGCTGTTCAAGATTCCTGTATTGAACCTTTACATCGCCTGCCCCATTTTTCCTGAATGAGACCGATACATTCAAGCCAAGCGCATCCGATAACCGGCTTTCCAACGCCAGAATATCGGTACTCTTCCCGATCCCGGCTTTTTTACTCTCCTTATTGCCGCTGGCAAGGATGCCTTTGTTCTGTGAAAGTGACTCGGCCTGACGAACCGACAACCCATCTTTGATAATACGCTTTGCCAGGCCCAGCGGATCATCACTGGTAACCAGGGTGCGCGCATGTCCGGCGGACAGTTCGCCACTGGCGACCATCTGGCAGACCTCATCAGGCAGTTTCAGCAGACGAAGCGTGTTGGCAACATGGCTACGGCTTTTACCAATAATCTGTGCAAGTTCATTTTGTGAATAATCATATTCATTCATCAGTTGCTGATAACCCATAGCTTCCTCAACCGGATTAAGGTCGGTCCGCTGGACATTTTCGATAATCGCAATCTCAAGCGCCTGCCTGTCCTCAACTTCCCGCACGAGAATTGGAATTTCATGCAGTCCGGCTTTCTGCGCAGCCCGCCATCTTCTCTCGCCGGCAATTATTTCATATTTGGCACCTGCCAGATCATCATTGGTGATCGTGCGAACCAGAACAGGTTGAACAATACCATGTTCCGATATTGAATTTGCCAGATCCTCAAGTTCGGCATCAAGAAACAGCCGTCGGGGGTTGTTCGGGTTAGCCCGGACAAGTTCAATCGGCGCCACCAAATCCGCCTCGATATTTGGCTCTGCGGTCTTGGCTTCCTGGACCGGATCGATATCCCCGATCAATGTCGCAAGACCTCGGCCCAATCTGTTTTTTGCGCTGTTATCAACCATTCAATCTATCTCCGGCTTGGAACCATCCAGACGGTTTTCCATATTAAATAAAAAACCGGTCAGGCATTCACCAGCTGTTTTTCTCTTTTGATCACTTCGGCAGCCAGTTTCAGATAAGCCTGGCTCCCTGTACATTTCAAGTCATACAATATCGCCGGCTTGCCGTAGGACGGCGCCTCCGATACCCGCACATTTCTGGGTATCACCGTTTCATAAACCTGATCACCCATAAATTCTCTAACATCATCAACAACCTGATTGGAAAGATTGTTCCGCGGATCATACATTGTCAGGGCAATACCGTGTATCTTCAAATCCGGATTAACCGAAGCGCGAACCTGTTCAACCGTTTGTAAAAGCTGGCTCAATCCCTCCAGCGCAAAAAACTCGCACTGCAATGGAACAATCAAAGCAGAAGCCGCTGCCATGGCATTAATCGTCAACAGGTTGAGGGATGGAGGACAATCAATCAGGATAAAATCGAAATGCAAATTATCCGCATGATAATCTCTGATCGCATTTCTTAATCGATATGCCCGGTCCGGCAATTGGGAAATTTCCATTTCCACACCAAGCAAATCCAGCGTAGATGGTGAAATGTAGAGTCTCGGCACTGCCGTTGGTACCAGAGTATCTTCCAGGCCGTTTTTTCCAATCAGCAAGTCATAAGTGGAAACATCACGCTTGTTGCGGTCTATACCCAACCCGGTGCTGGCATTTCCCTGGGGATCCAGATCGATAATCAAAACATTTTTGTCAACTGCTGCCAATGCGGTGGCCAGGTTTATTGTTGTAGTCGTTTTACCAACCCCGCCTTTTTGATTGGCGATGGTAATTACGCGCGGGGAAAAATCCTGGTTCATTTTCTAATTCATTCTCCGACTATCAACCGTCATTACCATTCTGGAATTGAACCGGGTCACAGACCCATAAACAGTACATCAACTTTGCACACCGATTTTCTCAAGCTTTTGAATTTCCAGTAAAACCGAATTGTTTTCAATCCGGCTCTCATGTACTAGCAGATCAAATTCCCACCTGCCACGACATTCTTCCAATTCCTGCAAATAGTTCCGGCCTTTGGGGAATAAACCCACAGCACCTTCCCCTATCCATCCTGAAGTTAACTCAAACAGTTTCTCCAGCGAAGCAAGTGCCCTTGCGCTCACCACCTCAATATCACGATACTGTTTCGTAACCGATTCGATGCGGCCGGGAAAAACTTCCGCCGGTGCACCGGTTTCACGGATCACTTTTCTCAAGAATGCGCATTTCATTTTATTACTTTCAATCAGCTGCACATTAAATCCTGATTCATTACGTCCCAGAATCGAGATTACCAATCCTGGAAATCCGGCCCCGGAGCCAATATCCAGCCATTTTGTTTTGGTTGACAGTATTGTCTTGCACTGAACACTGTCACAAATATGCCGCCTCCAGACCTTTGTCAGGGAAGAGGTTGAAACCAGATTTGTTTTTCCCTGCCATTCAACCAGCAAATCAGCATAAATCTGAAACAGCTCCATTGTTTCACGTGAAACATGAAATTCAGATCGCAATAATTCAGTATCACTGACAGACGGAAATATCCGGCTATTCCTCAATATCATTGATTATGCAACCCCGCTGTGGCTCTCCGGTTTTCTGCCCTTTTCCTGCCGACGTATTCTTGCAAGTAAAAGCGTCAGAGCTGCCGGGGTCATACCATCAATTTTCGCTGCCTGTGCGATATTGACCGGACGTAGCGATTCCAGTTTGGTAACCAGCTCATTTGAAAGACCGGAAAGCTTTGAAAACTCAAATCCCTCAGGAATTGTTTTGCCTTCATCCCTTCTGACCGCCGCAATATCAGCTTCCTGGCGCTTCAGATAGACCGCATACAGGGCTTCGGTCTCAATCTGCTCCTTCACCCATCCAGGTGCCTCATCCATCTGCGGCCAGATATCTGACAGGCTTTGATGACTGATTTCCGGATATGACATCAGATCAAAAGCAGAGCGACGCACGCCGTCACGATTAACGTTCAAGCCTTTTGCCGCTGCCTGATTGGGAGTCAGATTCAGTTTCCTGGCAAGATTGCGATGATTATCCAGTATCGTCATTTTTTGAAGAAATCTCTTGCGTCGCGCCGCACCGACACAACCGATATCAATACCCAGTGGGGTCAACCGCTGATCAGCGTTGTCCGCTCGCAGAGACAAGCGGTATTCAGCCCGGGAAGTGAACATCCGATAAGGTTCATCAACCCCTTTGCTGACCAGGTCATCAATCATTACGCCAATATAGGAATTTGTACGGCTGAAATGAATAACCTCCCCGCCGCCCGCATTTCGCGCCGCATTCAGACCCGCCACAAGCCCTTGTGCGCCCGCTTCCTCATAACCGGTTGTACCGTTGATCTGCCCGGCAAGAAAAAGCCCGCTGATTTTCCTGGTCTCCAGGCTGGGCAACAATGTACGCGGGTCCACATAATCATATTCAATAGCATATCCTGGTTGCAAAATTTTGGCCGTTTCCAACCCGGCAATCGTATGAATAAAATCCAGCTGTATATCTTCAGGTAGAGAAGTTGATATACCGTTTGGGTAGACGCTTTGCACATTCAGACCCTCTGGTTCCAAAAATATCTGATGGCCATTCCGCCCGCCAAAACGTACAATCTTGTCTTCAATCGACGGACAATATCTTGGCCCGACGCCCTCAATCTGACCAGAATAAACAGCTGACTTATTCAGGTTTTCTTCAATGATTGCATGGGTTTTGAAATTGGTTCTGGTAATTCCACATTCGACCTGGGGATTCAGCAGCGCATCGGTCATCTCCGAAAAAGCGACCGGATCTTCATCTGCCGCCTGCATTTCCAGTATTTTCCAGTTAATGCTGTCTCGATCCAGTCTGGCCGGTGTACCGGTTTTCAGCCTGGCAAGATTAAAACCATATTTTTCCAGTGTTCCCGAAAGGCCATCTGAAGGTGCTTCACCCATCCGCCCGGCCGGAATTCGTTTTTCTCCGATATGAATTAAACCCCTGAGAAAGGTTCCGGTTGTTAAAACAACATTACGACTGTTGATAATATTGCCATCAGCCAGAATTACCCCAGACACTGATTCTTTCTCAACCCGGATATCATCCACGGCGGTTTCAATAACCTGCAGGTTTTCAACATTACGGATTTCCGCCTGCATGGCTGCGCGATAAAGATTCCGGTCAGCCTGGGTTCTCGGGCCCCGCACAGCTGGTCCCTTGCTTCGGTTAAGCATTCTGAACTGAATACCGGCCTGATCCGCCACACGGCCCATCAGGCCGTCCAGAGCATCAATTTCACGGACCAGATGACCTTTACCAAGTCCACCAATCGCCGGATTGCATGACAGCACACCAATAGTGCCGAATTGATGGGTAACCAGTGCCGTTTTAGCCCCCATCCGAGCCGCTGCTGCCGCTGCCTCGCAACCGGCATGACCACCACCAATGATTATTACGTCAAAAACTGATTGCATTTCTATTCACGCTTTTCTCCATATTAAATCCCCTTACCAGTAGAGGTAGATATTAATTTCTCAAGCAAATACCAGTATCAGGAAAAATCATTCTTGGTTACAATAGCAAACTTCGCCAAGAACAAAATTGTTTCACGTGAAACAGGGTAAATTCAGCACAGTAAATGTTTCACGAAAATCATTTACCGACACAAAATTCTGAAAATATCCTTCCCAGAATATCTTCCACATCTACCCGGCCAATCAGTTTTCCCAACGAATCGGAAGCGATCCGCATATTCTCGGCTCTTACTTCCAATGGCTCGGTAACGCCATTTTTAGCCTTACATAATGCATTATAAGCAGCCAGTAATCCTTCCTTTTGTCGTTGCCTGCTAAACAAGATATCCTCGGAACCTGAAACCGACTGGCCTGCTGCCTGACTGATCCGGTTGACCAATTTCTCTATACTTTCTTCATTCAGTGAACTGATCGCCAAATCATAATCAATCGGAAATTTAGTTGTCTCAATCAACACGACCTTGTCCGCCTTGGAAATGACCAGCAAATCTGCAGCAGTTGCATCATTTACCATTGACAATTTGTCATCAGCAGCATGAAGCCAGATTGTCATATCAGAAGTCTCCGCCGATTGATGTGCTCTTTTTACACCTTCCTTCTCAATCAGATCGTCCGTCTTGTGAATTCCTGCCGTATCGGTGACGATAATCACTTGTCCTCCGAGATTTAAGCGCACCTCCAGCAGGTCTCGTGTAGTACCGGGTATATCGGTAACAATCGCCACATCACGGCCGGCCAGGCAATTCAACAGGGTTGATTTACCCGCGTTGGGTTTACCCAAAAGCGTGACACGAAAACCGTTTTTGATAATTTGTCCCGTATTGACAGAAGCAAGATGCTGATCAAGCTCACCAATCATAATTTCCAATTGCGACCAAACTTGATCGCTTACACTACCCGGAATATCTTCTTCATCAACAAAATCAATTTCCGCCTCAATAAGAGAGCGCATCGAAACCAGTTGATATAGCCATTTCTCCAGCAAAGCCCTGGGTCGTCCGCCTACCGCCTCAATAGCCAGTTTTCGTTGCGCCTCCGATTCGCTTGCTATCAGATCCGCCAGGCCCTCAACTTGCGTCAGATCCAGCTTGCCATTTTCAAAAGCCCGATAGGTGAATTCACCCGGCTCAGCATGACGTAACCCGTCAATTTTTTCCAGCAGCGCCAAAACTGCATCAACTACAGCACGGCCTCCATGAACATGAAATTCAACAATATCTTCACCGGTGAAGCTATGGGGTCCGACAAAAGTCAAAATCAGACCCTTATCAACTAGGTTCCCCTGTTCCGGGTCAAAGATACCCGACAGGCCAATCGGCTTGCCAAATTCAAATTCAGGACAAATACATTCAATAACATCATGACAATCAGGGCCAGATATTCGAATAATCGCAACACCACTGGGTAATCCACCACTGGATAAAGCATAAATTGTTTCAGCCATGTCGCCAAAACCTGTTTTCGTTCCTGTAAATGATAATTGTTTCAGATGCGAATCAATATCTGCAATTACTTAACATCATCAGATAAAGCGCTACGTATTCATCGTATCGAAGAAATCTGAATTGCTTTTGGTCTGCTTAAGTTTGTCAATCAGAAATTCAATCGCATCAGTTGTACCCATCGGCGACAATATCCTGCGAAGCACAAATATCTTATGCAGATCAGATTTAGGTACGATCAGATCTTCTTTCCTGGTTCCTGATTTGAGAATATCCATACTTGGATAAACACGCTTGTCAGCAACTTTGCGGTCAAGCACAATCTCGCAGTTACCCGTTCCCTTGAATTCTTCAAAAATAACTTCATCCATACGCGAACCCGTATCAATCAGGGCTGTGGCGATAATGGTAAGCGAACCGCCCTCCTCAATATTCCTGGCCGCACCGAAAAATCTTTTTGGCCGTTGCAACGCATTGGCATCAACCCCGCCGGTCAAAACTTTACCCGATGACGGCACAACCGTGTTATATGCCCTGCCCAGCCTGGTAATTGAATCCAGCAAGATTACCACATCCCTACCATGTTCCACCAGCCTTTTGGCTTTTTCTATCACCATCTCTGCAACCTGTACGTGACGCGAAGCCGGTTCATCAAAGGTTGATGCAACCACCTCACCTTTAACGGATCGCTGCATATCCGTTACCTCTTCAGGACGTTCATCAATCAGCAAAACAATCAGATAAGCCTCCGGATGATTTCCTGTAATTGAATGAGCAATATTCTGAAGTAAAACGGTTTTACCGGTACGCGGAGGTGCAACAATCAATGCTCTCTGACCCTTGCCCAATGGAGCTACAAGATCAATCACACGAGCAGACAGATCCTTGTCGGCAGGTTTCTCCAGCTCCATATGATAGCGTTCTTCAGGATAGAGCGGTGTAAGATTATCAAAATGGGTTTTATGCTTAATCTTCTCCGGATCATCAAAATTGATAGTTTTGACTTTCAAAAGGGCAAAATATCGCTCCCCATCCTTTGGACTGCGTATAAGCCCTTCAACCGTGTCACCGGTTTTCAGTGAAAATTTTCGAATTTGAGATGGTGAAATATAAATATCATCCGGTCCCGGCAGATAATTTGCACTGGCAGATCGCAAAAACCCAAAGCCGTCCTGCAAAATCTCGACAACACCCTCACCAATAATTTCCGTATCCTGTTCAGCAAGATTCTTCAAAATTGCAAACATAAGTTCCTGTTTGCGCATCGTACTGGCATTTTCAACATCCACGCCTTCAGCAAATGAGACGAGATCAGTGGGGCTCTTGGCTTTAAGTTCCTGGAGCTTCATATAATCCATGAAGTCATGTCTTTCATAATTTAAATAATATGGGATTATCAACGTCGCCTGAATCTCACTCATAAGGAAATAGGCGATATTGATTATTGGGAATGAATTGCATCCATACTCCCAAACGGAGATTTACTCAAGACATATTTATCATTCAGACCGTTACAAGTTTTCCAGAAAGATTCAAACGAGTGTTCAGAAGGGTTAAAATGGCTGAATTTCCACCAAAATGATGATCATTATCATCAGTACTGTCGGGATTTCGTTCGCCAAACGGTAAAATCGTGCTTTGTGCTTTCTCTCATCTGCAGCAAATTCCCTCACCCATATCACACAAAATCCATGTTGGGCCCCCAATAAAAGCGCCAGAAACAACTTGGACACAAACCAGCCCTCAAGCCAGAAATCATTTTGCCAGGCAAGCAATAAACCAAAAAACCAACTTGCCATCATTGCCGGAGTCATAATTACTTTCAGTAAGCGTCGCTCCATTACTTTGAAAGTTTCGGAAGCATCACTGCCGGGTTCCTTGTCGCTGTGATATACCATCAAACGAGGCAAATAAAACATACCCACCATCCAGGATATTACCGATACGATATGACATACCTTTAGCCATTCAATCATTAATTATCCTCTGACCCGCTTTATCATCTGTTCAACATTTTCAATTGGTGTTTGAGGTGTAATTCCATGACCAAGGTTAAATATCAGCGGGCCGTTACCCAAATTCTCAATAATATCATCAACCCCTTCATTCAGCGCACTTCCGCCGGCCAGCAGTCTCATTGGATCCAGATTACCTTGCACTGCTCCGCTTTTTTGCAATTCACGCGCGAAACTCATCGGGACGGACCAATCCAGTCCCAGACAATCGACCTGGGTCAGTTCCCGATAGCTTTGATAGTTCAATCCGGCACTCTTTGGAAATCCAATAATTCTGGCATCCGGAATTACATCCCTGACCAGTTTTACGATTTTGTTCACTGGTTTAATACACCACTTAGTGAAATCCTTTTCACTTAATACACCAGCCCAAGAATCAAATATTTGAATTGCGTCAGCGCCAGCCTGTAATTGCAATATCAGATAAGATGCTGAAAAAACTGCAATCTTGTCTAGTAATTTTTCAAAAGCGGTTTCATTTTCATAGGAAAATAATCTGGCTGGTGCCTGATCCGGAGTACCCTTTCCCGCTATCATATAGGTAGCTACAGTCCATGGAGCACCACAAAAACCAAGTAAGGTTACTTCTTTTGGTAATTCTTCCCTCAAGATTTCAATCGTTTCAAATACCGGATTTAAATGCTCAATAGCATCTATATTCTTTAAATTGTTGATTTCATCAGGAGTAATAGGATCAAGTCGTGGTCCTTCGCCCTCAACAAAACGAACATTTCTTCCCATTGCATCAGGTACAACAAGAATATCTGAGAATAATATTGCTGCATCGAACTTAAATCGTCTGATTGGTTGCAATGTTACCTCAACGGCGAGGTCCGGAGTATAACAAAGATTAAGAAAGCCACCTGCTTGTTTTCTTATTTTCAGATATTCAGGAAGATAACGACCAGCCTGACGCATCATCCAGATTGGAGGTCGATCGTAAGATTGTCCGTTCAGAACATTCAAAACCTTGCGTTCAAATGGTATTTCCTCGCGTTTATTCACAATCGGTTCCTTATTAAAAAAATTCGCTTTAGCGATTTATTATTATTATTGTCTGTGTTTTGCGGGAATGAAAAATGATAGTCAATTGATCACAGGTTATCAACAAAACTTTAGCGGAAAAAAAATCTGTCAAAATTGAAATGTTAATGTGGATGTCAATATTCTTCTTTAATTTCAATGCTTTGTATACTTAACAAAATATTTATTTGTGCATAACCCATGTATCAGTGATGGGTAAAAGATGCTAGTTGATATACCGTATTATTCCAATTTCTGTTTAACACAAAGTTTACTGTGGAGAGAATTTGTTGGATCGGGCATAATTTTTGGCCCAGATCAAAATAATTAAGATACATTAACACTTGTTCACAGACTGCCCAATATTCCAGGGTTACCCGAGATAGATATTCGAGACCATTAACAATGAATGATTCCTTGCCATCAGAAAGTTTTTTTCATCTGCATCTCGTTTCTGATGCAACAGGTGAAACGCTTATCACAGCAGCCAGGGCGGTCTCATCCCAATATACCAATTCCATTGCGATCGAGCATGTCTATCCGTTGGTCAGAAGGCAGTCGCAACTAGACAAGGTTCTTGAAAGCATTGATCGTGAACCAGGTATTGTCCTCTATACCATTGTCGATAAACAGATTGCCGCGTGTCTGGTAAAACAATGTGGTGCCATGGGAATCCCCTCAGTATCCCTGCTAAAACCGGTATTCAACATTTTTCAATCTTATCTTGGTTCTCCTACACAACAAAAAGTCGGTGCCCAGCATGCACTTGACATGGACTATTTTAACCGCATTGAAGCGCTTGATTTCACTATGGCGCATGACGATGGTGTGTTGCCTGTGGATATTGAAGATACCGATATCATACTCGTCGGAATTTCCAGAACCTCCAAAACACCTACCAGTATTTACCTGGCAAACCGTGGCGTAAAAACAGCCAATTTTCCCCTGGTTCCCAATATTCCCGTGCCGGATACTATTATAAATGCAAAAAAACCGCTGGTGGTTGCTCTGGTAGCTACGGCAAATCACATATTTCATGTTCGTCAAAATCGGGAACTGGGAGCAAAATCGACTATTGGGGATGAAGTTTATACAAATCGGGCCAGCATCGCCGAAGAACTTTCCCATACCAGAAAATTATGCAAACAGAATAATTGGCCGATAATTGATGTTACGCGTAGATCAATAGAAGAGGCTTCTGCGGCTATTCTTGAATTGCGCACCCGACATCTTGAAGCACTTGAACAACAATCTGAACAGGTTCAGTTGTAAGTACTTACAGATCAAACAGTCTGCCTGAAGCCTGAATGTGATTTTAAAAACCATGCAAAAAAAAGCCAATCTAATTCTCGCCTCAAAAAGTCCCTACCGGGCGCAAATACTATCAGCAGCGGGTATTCAATTTGATGTCCATCCTTCAGTCGTTGATGAGCGGGCAATTGAGGCTCCGCTGTTGCGTTCCCAAATGGATGTCAACGATATTCCACTTATTCTCGCCCAGACAAAAGCTATGAGCGTTAGCGAGAAAATCAGAGATGCAATTGTTATTGGCTCAGATCAGACTTTGACCTTTGAAAATAGATTGTTGCATAAACCCGAAAATATGGAAGAAGCACGACGCAGATTATTGATGTTATCCGGCAAAACACATAATTTGAACAGTGCCGTTGCATTAGCGAAAGACGGTGAAATTTTGTGGCAATATATAGATACTGCTACGATCAAGTTCCGGGAACTAAAGCCGGAATTTATCGGCCGACACCTGGCCAGGGTTGGGAAAGCTGCCCTGACCAGCGTTGGTGCTTATCAGATTGAAGGTGAGGGTGTTCAATTGATGGAAAAAATTGATGGCGACTTTTTTTCCATCATGGGTTTGCCGATTATTCCGCTGTTGAACATATTGCGGGAACTGGAACTCGTTGATGGTTGAACCTTTTCCAAGAGCATTTGTAATCGGGTATCCTGTAGCCCATTCGCTTTCGCCGGATCTACATGGATTTTGGCTTCGCAGATATGGGATAAGAGGCAGTTATGAAAAAATTGAAGTACCAACAGAAAATCTTGAGGAATTCCTGAAAAACCTGCAGACCCGAAATTTTGTCGGTGGCAATGTCACAATTCCACATAAGGAAATGACATATCAAATCGTAAAGAACCGGAATCAATCAACCACTAGGCTGGAAGCTGTAAATACTCTTTGGGTTGAAAACAATATCCTGATGGCCGGTAATACTGACAGCTATGGATTTGCCGCTAACATGGATGATTTTGTATCTGGTTGGCGCGATGCAAAAACCGCCATGGTTTTAGGAGCAGGCGGTGCCTCAAGAGCGGTTGTTCTGGCTTTGATTAACGCCGGTTTTGAACAGATATTTATTGCTAACCGAACTACTTCTCGCGCTATTGTTTTAGTCGATAAAATGGGAAGCCGGTGTACCGCCGTTGACTGGGACGATATACCGACCTGTTTGAAACAAATTCAACTGCTGATAAATACAACTTCCTTGGGAATGAAAGGTCAGCATTCTCTGGAAATTGATCTGTCAAATCTGCCCAAATCGGCAATCGTATCCGATATTGTCTATAACCCGCTCAATACTCAATTGCTGGAGCAAGCCCGCTTATTGGGTTTGGAGAGTGTTGATGGAATAGGTATGTTATTACATCAGGCTGTACCGGGCTTTGAAAAATGGTTCGGTTTGCGACCAAAAGTAACCGATGAATTGCGAAAATTTGTGCTGGATCGCTTATCAGGGGATGCAATGTGATTATTTTGGGTCTCACCGGTTCAATTGGCATGGGAAAATCCACCACGGCCGACATGTTTCGGGCAGAAAATATCCCTGTTCATGACGCGGACAAATCCGTACATCAATTATATGAAAATGAAGCGGTGTTGCCCTTGAAAATACTGTTTCCTACAGCGGTTGTAGATGGCAGGGTAGATCGACAGGAGCTGGGTCGTATTGTTCTGAACGATCCCGGTAAAATGAATCGGCTGGAAAATCTGATACATCCGATGGTACGGGAAAAGGAAAGGAAATTTCTGCAAAAGGCCCGCTTAGATAATGCACCGATTGTTGTCCTGGACATTCCTTTACTATTTGAAACCGGAGGTGAAAATCGGGTTGATGCTGTGGTTGTGGTTACTGCCAGCTTTGAGCAACAAAAAAATAGGGTATTGGCACGAAAAGACATGAATGAGGAAAAGTTTATGTCGATTTTGAAAAAGCAGTTACCTGATCATGAAAAAAGACAAAAAGCTGATTTTATTGTCGATACGGAATTGGGAATGGAAAGTGCGCGCAGCCAGGTGCAGGAAATAATCCAGCAACTTCTGTCTTTAAATAACAAAAAGTAACAAATAGCGATTGGAAATTATCGAATGGCAAACATGCGAGAGATCATTTTTGACACCGAAACCACAGGATTGAGTCACAGTAAAGGTGACAGGATTATCGAAATTGGCGCAATTGAATTGATAAACAGATTTCCAACAGGAAAAATATATCATCAATATATCAATTCCGATGGATTTCCCATCCATCCCGATGCCGAAAGAATCCACGGGATAAGTGCAGAATTTCTTGAAGATAAACCGGTATTTTCAGCAATTGCTGACGGTTTTCTGGCGTTTTTTTCCGATGCCAATTTAATTGCCCATAATGCCCAATTTGACATGGGGTTTGTCAATGCAGAACTCAAACGCATAGGCAAGCCGGATTTTCCATCCGATGTGGTGATCGATACGCTGGAAATTGCCAGGCGTAAACATCCAATGGGACCCAATTCTCTGGATGCACTTTGTAGACGCTATGGAGTTGATAATTCTCACCGTGACAAACATGGAGCACTACTGGATTCCGAGCTCTTGGCAGAGGTTTATATTGAGTTATTGGGTGGAAAACAAGCCAGTTTGGAATTGGCCAATGTAGCCGATAATTCAAGGCAGCAAACCATTACATCGACCAGGCAAACCGGAAATGCTGCGGTTCAGAGACCAACGCCTCTGGCCAGCAGATTGACAAAGGTGGATATTGATTCCCATCAACAGTTTATCCAGAGTTTCGCAAAAGATCCGCTCTGGAGCCAATATGACTAACGGCCAAAGGGCGCGCCGCCGTAAATCAATGCACTGGCGCAAAGGGCGCTATCGGGAAATTGGTTTCCTTCGATATTAGCTGCTCTTTTCCGCTCCTTCCGCAATACGTCCTTGATACAACTGAGCAAAATCAATTGGATCGATCATCAACGGAGGAAATCCGCCATTGCGGGTTGAATCAGAAATAATCTGGCGGGCAAACGGGAACAATAGTCGTGGACATTCAATCAACACCGCAGGCCCCATTGATTCTTCAGGGATGCCCTGGATTCGGAATACACCGGCATAAACCAGTTCTGCATTGAACATTACTTCTGCATTATCCTCCGCTTTTGCTTCAAGTTTCAACTCGACTTCAAAGTCAGAATCTGAAAGCGGGTTTGCGCTGACATTTACATTGATTTTGATCTCCGGCGCCTTTTCACGCGGTCGCAGGGAATTGGGTGAGTTCGGGTTTTCAAATGACAGGTCCTTAATGTATTGCGCCAGCACACTTAGCATTGGACCTGTTTGTTCTGCCCCATTTGAGTTTGACGCGCTTGATTTGTTTTCTTCTGCAGCAGGTTTTTTCGCCATTTGGTTAATTCCGTTTAATTTTACCCCAGAGCCGGGAGACGTGCCGGCAAACGAGTATGGTAAATCTGTTTCGCAAGTGGCTATCATCTCTGGTTGATTAAGACAAGCTAATACCAAAGGTCCCAGGCATTAGTAATATCTCACCTGAATTATCTGATTTGCTTGTCGTCTTTGTGGTCTGAATACCAGGGACTGTGCTTGTTTGGGTCCTCATGAAATTCATCCGGATCCAAATCAACGATATCAGGCGCGGTATTTTCTTCACTATCAAATCCGGTTGGCTTAAATCCGCCCGCCTGGTTCACAACAATTCGGTTGGCCAGAAATACCCATATCAGTTTGCGGACAAATGGCATGAATAAGGCAAACCCGATACCGTCTGTGATAAACCCCGGGGTCAATAATAATACACCTGCAACCAGGATCATGGCACCTTTTGCTAATTCTTCACCAGGTATTTGACCGGCATTCAGTTTGTCCCGTATTTGTACAAATGTACGAAACCCCTCAATGCGTAGCAAAATGGAACCCATTACGGCAGTTAGCAGAACCAGGCCAATGGTCCACAAGGCACCAATCTTGCCACCGACTACAACAAAGACAGCAATTTCCATTATCGGAACAATCAGCAACACGAATGGCAAGAAAGTGAATGGCATAACCAACCTTTTTGATAGCGAATTTAATAATTACAGCAATTAAATGCATATAGTAACAATTCGGGCACTTTCAAATTGTCTAACAACCGATTATATCCACTGTAGAAAATATTCGGCGCCGGAAAGATTGAGTTTGCTGGCGTACAAAAATTGGAGCATGCTGTACGATATGGAATTTGGAGATCTGACAACACTCATTACAATCGGAATTGCGGTTTTTATCTTTATCAGATTGAGATCTGTGTTGGGAAAACGAACCGGTCATCAAAATCCGCCGATCAAACCCTATTCGAAAAAACAAGATAAAGAAAATCCGGCTTCCAATGATAATGTCGTAACTCTGTCAAACCGTCGAAAATCAGTTGACCAGGATGAGGCGGATTTGGATGAATATTCTGAAATTGACAAAATTGCCGAAAATGGTTCTCAACTCAACATTGAATTACGTGAGCTGAAAGATGTGGATTCCTCCTTTAGTCCGGAGAAATTCCTGCAGGGTTCCAAAATGGCTTATGAAATGATTGTCACAGCATTTGCCGATGGAGACAAAAAAACGTTAAAGAATCTACTTTCACGTGAGGTATTTGACGGATTTGCCAGTGTTATCAAACAGAGGCAGGAAGAAGGTCTGGTTGTACAATCCACTTTTGTGGGTGTTGACAACGCCAAAATCAATGCTGCGGAGACGAATAAGAAATCTGCCAATCTTACAGTCCGTTTCGTCAGCCAGATCATCACCGCGACCTATGACAAGGATGAAAATCTTGTTGAAGGAGACAGCAAGGAGATCGTTGAGGTTATCGATCTCTGGACGTTTTCTCGCGACATGCGTTCCCGAGACCCTAATTGGAAACTGGTTGCAACCGAATCAGAGACCTGATCCTATCAGGCTCCAGTGCATGAAGAACTATCAGGTACCGGTGGTTGTTTGGTAAAATTAGCGAGTTCATGGATTGTCGTTGTCTGTTCAATTATCCGGTAAATTGGAACCGTTATCCTTTGATCAGCTGGCTGGCTGGCAGGACGAAGATCATCTGGCAGCATTTAGCTGCTTCAGGCTGAGTGCAGGAAAAATGCATAACAGTCCGTATAAAACAAAATCTATGGGCGTATCGGCCGGTGACTTAATGAAAATCGGAAACAAGTCGCTAGATCTGTCGATCACCAGTGCAGCAGAAGCAAAAAGGTTTTTTGAGGAAAATTTCCGTCCTTATCAATATCCGGGCCGAGGTTATCACGGTTTCTTGACCGGCTACTTTGAGCCGGAACTTGCTGCTTCTCGCCGTCCTACCTCCCGATTTAGATTTCCGGTTTATCGAAGGCCAGACGACTTGATTGCACTTGACGACGCCAATCGACCCGCCAATATGGATGCCACTTTTGTTTTTGGGCGCCAGACAAAATCGGGTATTGAAGAATATTATGATCGTGGCCAAATTCAAAACGGTATTTTGGAAGGCCAAAATCTGGAGCTGGCTTGGATGGAGGATCCGGTTGATGTTTTTTTCATCCATATACAAGGTTCAGCTCGGCTGCATTTTGATGATGGTTCTCGGATTGGCATTTCATTTGCGGCAAAATCCGGACATCCCTATACGCCAATCGGCAAAATCCTGGTTGATCGTGGAGAGCTTGATCTCGAAGATGTGACAATGCAGTCAATCAGGAGCTGGATAGATAGCAATTCCGATAAACAGGATGAGCTTCTGGCGGAAAACCGCTCTTACATTTTTTTTCAGATATCGGATCATCCGGGCTCGGAACTGGGTCCGATTGGTGCTGCTGGTGTAGCGTTAACCGCTGGAAGAAGCCTCGCGGTGGATCACAAAATTCACACATTTGGAACACCGTTCTGGGTAGAAACCAGGAACAGATTTGTCGGCAGTAGTCGCCCATTTAGAAGGCTTCTTATTTCTCAGGATACGGGCTCTGCAATCATAGGTGGCCAGCGAGGTGATTTGTTCACTGGTTCAGGCAGGGAAGCGGGATTGTTTGCTGGACAAATCAAACACGCCGCATCAATGAATATTTTTGTTCCCAATCCAGAGCAGGGTCGGTAAAATGACAAAATTTGGAAAAAGCGGAAAACCGCTGAGCCCGGACGACAAGGAGATTTGGCGACGAATTACTAAAACTGCTAAGCCGTTAACGGAGGAAGAAAAGAATTATCTGAACATTTTTAAGGAATATTCCAATTCCGACTGGTCAGTCCAGCCTCAACCCACACCTCTACCTGTCGACAGGTTGCAATCCGGCTCTGCAGCGGTTTATCAGCCGATAATTCAAAAAAAACCGGGTCTTTCGGCAAGCCCTTTGGATTCCATAACCATCAGAAAAATTTCCAGGGGAAAAATCTCCATTGATGGCCGCCTGGACCTGCATGGTTTCCAACAGCAGGAGGCCCGTCAAATTCTCTTCAACTATATTGAAAATGCCTATTATGCGGAAAAAAGAACAATTTTGGTTATTACCGGCAAGGGAAATCTAGGTCGTGGTGTATTAAGGGAAAATGTTCCCAAATGGTTGGCTGGCGCAAGTTTCAGACAATTGATATCGGGATTTGCCGAATCCCATTCATCTCATGGGGGCGCGGGCGCGGTATATGTGAAAATCAGACGAAAACGCTAACAGCCAGAATAAATTTCTTGAGCAACCTGCGTCTGTGACAAGAAACGGTCTAAACGCGTGTACTTAAGTAATTCCCACAATTGATTTAGAGCAATTATCAGCAAAACAGGCAAAAATAATGACACCTTTTGGAGAAAAACTGCGACTATTACGAAAATCTAAAAATGTCAGCCAGAAAAACATGGCTGCTGCTCTGAACGTGTCGCCGGCATATTTATCAGCTTTGGAACATGGTCACCGCGGAAAACCGCAATGGTCGATTGTTCAGAGAATCATCACTTATTTCAATATCATCTGGGATGACGCGGAAGAATTGCAATATCTGGCTTCAATTTCTGATCCAAAGACAAAGCTGAACACTGCCGAACTCTCTGCTAATGCGACAAAATTGACAAATATGCTTGCCGGGAATATTGCCCGCCTCACTGAAAATGATATCAGCAGTTTTATCAGTCAACTTGAATTGATACTGGATAGAAATTTTCAATCCGAATAAATGATGTTATCAAAGCAGATTTCGAAGCTCTGTTTCTCTTTCATTGACAAGCCAGCCATAATAATTCTCTTTGGGGAATGAGATTTTTTTACCTTTGCTCCGTCTGATTTTGTTTTTTGCAGCAAGCATCACGGCACGATGGCGTACATCACCAAGATTATAAAGCGTTGCGGTCAATCCGGGATTATTGGAAATGTCAAATCCGGCGATGTCTTGATAGGCATCAATAGAAGCTCTGATCACCGCTGCCATATAATTTAGTGTAGAGTCTGGATTCATGATTTCCTTGTAGATTTGCGGTGCTTTGTTGGGGTTCAGTTTGCGAGATCTGGTTTTCCGACTGACGATATCGGTTACCCGCAATGCAGTGAGAGGGTTTAACTGACCCAATCCAAACGTTTGACCTGCATAAAGCGGTTGAAAAAACACCCTGCCAAATCGATTATTAGGCCAGGAAGTGCCATCAACAGTCTTTCCTCTAAAGCTGGTATTCCAGACTCTTTCCCGACAGGCCCATAAATCGTAACTGTCAGTAATTGCAAAACATTTACCGAATTGCGGTCGAGTTACAAAGACTGTGACCTTTTCACCGGCATGCTTGAATGTCAGATCGGAACCCAGATAGGCCATGGCCTTGACATAATAAGTCTGCATTCGGTCCAGGGCGTCCACATTGTAAGTATGCTCTCCAATCAAAGCCCCGATAATGTGAATTGGGTCGATATTAAATGTGCTTGCCGATTTTTTGATTTTTCGAATAAGCTTTCTGTTTTTTGAAAGCAGATTAAAAATCTTGCCGAATTTGCTTTCAAAACTGCCTTTGGTTTTTTTTGTCCTGGATATGGCCCCATAGGGTATTGGTGGTTGTTTAATATTGCGATTGCCAGCTGGAACCTGGATTATATTCGCCATAGCAGCATTGCTAACATTTGTTGCCAAAATGGCAAATGCCAGAAATCCAACAACGAAATAGCAGGATAATTGCAATACCCAGCGGCCAGACGGCCTCAATAAATCAAACATCAATACTGAAACTCTTGCGTGTGCCAATCGCTACAATTGCGGAGAAAATCATTTTCTCCAGTTATTCCAAAAGTTCTAAACATGTTGTCCGCCATTAACATGCAATTCTGCTCCTGTCACATAGGAAGCTCCATCATTGCAAAGGAAATAAATTGCATTTGCGACTTCCTCGGTTTTTCCAAGTCGATGCAAAGGGATTTTTTCTACAATATCTGCAGTACCTGGCGATAATATGGAAGTGTCAATTTCTCCGGGAGCAATTGCATTTACTCGCACACCCAACGAGCCAAAATCAGTAGCCATTTCACGCGTCAGTGATGCCAGCGCCGCTTTTGAAGTAGCATAAGCAGTACCGGCAAATGGATGGACGCGGCTTCCGGCAATCGAAGTTACATTGACAATTGACCCATTGCCGGCCTCAAGTTCGTTAATCAGTCCACGTGCCAGCATGATCGGTGCAAAAAAATTTACCTGAAACACCTGGTGCCAGTCATTCATCGTTGTTTCAAGTGAATTCAGCCGGTTGCCGTTTTTGTTTTTGGGGCTGACACCGGCATTGTTCACCAGAGCGTTCAGAACGGAATTTTGATCTTTTAACCGATGGCGAATCTCGGATATTGCCTCACCAATATTTGCCGGGTCAGATAAATCCACCTGAATATGATCATCAGCACCGGCTGGCCACGGGCAGTCATCTGAAAAGGCCTGACGGGAGCAGGTTATCACTCTCCAGTTTTCACTGGAAAAACGTTTCACCGTTGCATGGCCGATACCCCGGCTGGCACCGGTCAGCACCAGTGTATTCAGTTTAGCCATCTGATGACCCTCGCTTAATGCCGACATGAATTGCGGCGATTATTGAAAATTTGATCTATCATACACAAGGGGTAAAATTAGTGCTATGGCAAATAAAATGTTGTTTGGAATGTTCTATGTGAACATGAAACGGTTTACGCATTGAATTTGCACCGATCAAAATAATCTGATTAAGGAAGTTATATGGCCGGAAATATATTGGCAATTGACCAGGGTACAACATCTTCGCGCGCCATCATTTTTGATGAAGATCAGAAAATTCTTGGCTTCGACCAACAGGAATTCACCCAATTTTTTCCAAAATCCGGTTGGGTGGAACATGATGGTATGGAAATCTGGCAATCAGTGTTGAAAACATGCCGCAATGTATTTGAACAGTCACAAATTACCGCCCGGCAAATTACCGCCATTGGTATCACCAATCAACGAGAAACAACATTGATATGGGATCGAGAAACCGGAATACCCGTACATAATGCCATTGTCTGGCAGGATAGAAGAACTGCCGCCTTTTGCGATCAGCTGAAATCAGATGGCCTTGAAGCATTATTCACCGAAAAAACCGGGCTGTTGCTCGACCCGTATTTTTCCGGCACCAAAATTCGCTGGATTCTGGATAATGTAACCGGTATGCGTCAGCGTGCTGATAAGGGCGAATTGGCATTTGGTACTGTCGACAGCTTCCTTATCTGGCATCTGACAAACGGAAAATCCCATGTAACCGATGCGACCAATGCCTCACGCACCCTTTGTTACAATATTCAAACCAATGAATGGGATGAACAATTACTGGAAAAACTGGGAATTCCCGTATCGTTGTTCCCAACAGTATTGGATTGCGCGGCGGAATTTGGCATCGTTGACAAATCCATTTTCGGAAATTCAATCCCGATACTGGGTGTAGCCGGTGATCAACAGGCGGCAACAATTGGCCAGGCCTGTTTTGAGCCCGGGATGATGAAATCTACTTATGGAACAGGTTGTTTTGCCTTGCTCAATACGGGCAACCAGAAAGTTCTTTCTAAAAACCGACTACTGTCGACTATTGCATATCGCTTTTCGGGGGTAACAACCTATGCACTTGAGGGTTCAATCTTTATTGCAGGCGCTGCTGTCCAGTGGTTGCGTGACGGGTTAAAAATAGTAGATGACGCAGCAAAAACCGGCAAGATGGCAGCAAACGCCGATCCGGAGCAGAATGTTGTTCTGGTGCCCGCATTTACCGGACTGGGCGCACCATATTGGGATGCAGACGCACGCGGTGCGATATTTGGTATCACCAGAGCCAGTGGCCCGGACGAATTTGCCAAAGCGGCACTTGAAGCGGTTTGTTATCAGACAAGAGATTTACTTGAGGCAATGAACCGGGATATGAGAAATTTGAAATTGCAGACGATTTTGCGGGTGGATGGCGGTATGGCTGCCAGTAACTGGACTATGCAAAATCTGGCGGATATTCTTGCCGCACCTGTGGATCGCCCGGTTATTCATGAAACCACTGCACTGGGCGCGGCCTGGCTGGCCGGTTCTTATGCACAAATATGGCCAGATCAGAAAGAATTTGCAGCTAATTGGCGTTGCGAAATGCGTTTTGAACCCCAAATGGACGACAATTTGCGGGAGATCAAATATGCCGGTTGGCAGGATGCGGTAAGGCGCACTTTAAGCACATCTGGTAATTAGATCTATTTCAGATGATTTGGAAATCCTAAACTGGAATTGTTCTGGTGATACCAATACAACCCAATTTTCACCATCACGAAGTACTCAAACTTCGACTGGAAACCTTGATCAGGATTCGATGGCTGGCAATATTGGGCCAGTTTTCAGCTGTAATGTTTGTTGCCTATGGCCTGCAGTTTCAGTTTAATACAATATCCTGCCTGGCGGTAATTGCCTGCTCAATTTTCCTGAATATTTTTCTACATTTGCGCTATTCCGCCAATTTCAGGGTTGGAGAAAACGCTGTTTTCTCTCTTCTCGCTTTTGATATTATGCAATTGGCATTTCTGTTATATCTCACCGGTGGTTTGGAAAATCCATTTTCGCTTTTGTTGATTGTACCGGTAATTATCTCAGCCGCCACCCAGTCCCGTCGACAAATTGTATTACTGGGAATACTGGCGGTTATTTCTATCAGTTTTCTTGCTTTTTTCCATCTGCCGCTTCCCTGGTATTCTAACCAACGTCTTGAAATTTCACTATTATTGATTGTTGGCACATGGCTAGCGATCATTGCCGGGCTAATATTTACAGCGATTTATGCCTATAGGCTGGCAGATGAGAGCCGTAAACAATCCAATGCACTAATGGCTACCGAAATGATTTTGCAACGGGAGCAATTTCTTTCGTCCCTGGATGGTCTGGCCGCCGCGGCGGCCCATGAACTTGGAACTCCCCTGGCTACTATCGCGGTTGTATCCAAGGAGATGATACGAGAATTACCGGAAAATTCACCGCTCGCCGCGGATGCGCATCTTTTGCGAAGCCAGGCATCCAGATGCCGTGATATATTGCAAAAACTGACATCGCTTCACGATGAGGGAATGGATCATATTGGCAAAATGACCTTTGCTTCTCTGATTGATGAGATTGTCGAGCCGCATCTCCATTTCGGCATCAAGTTGAAGATAAATATCAACAATGAAAATGATTCTGATCGTCAACAACCGGTTTTTGTACGTAATCCGGCTACCATGTATGGCCTGGGTAACCTGGTGGAAAACGCAGTTGATTTTGCCAAATCACAAGTCGAGATTGATGCCAACTGGGATAAAGACAGAGTAATAATGACGATAACCGATGACGGAAAAGGTTATCCCAGGGAAATGTTGAGGCATATAGGGGAACCTTATGTTTCAACCCGAGATATGATGAAAAAAAATACCGGGGGAGGATTGGGACTGGGTTTGTTTATTGCCAAGACACTGCTTGAACGCTCTGGTGCTCAACTGGAATTTGCCAGCGGTGACAAGTCTGGTTTAAATGGAGCAAAGATTACGGTGACTTGGCCCCTGGCTCACCTTGAGCGACAGCAGAAATCATTCAAAACACGTGAACTGGCACAAATAATCTCACCCTTGGATCAAGGTTGATTGGTTTTTGCAAAAAAAGACCTGCGACATTTTGACAAAACCGATTTGCCTATGTACTCACTATAGCCAATATTTTAGCGGTTACCCGAACTCAAAATTGAGTTATTAGTCGTTGGTTTGTGCCTCGCCGTACTCAGAATAGAAGCAGAGAAATTACATGTCGAATCAACCAGTTAAGAATACTAATTTGGGCGAAGACAGATCATTGTTGCTTGTTGATGATGATCGACCATTTCTGAACCGGTTGTGTCGTGCCATGGAAATCCGCGGGTTCGATGTTGAAACAGCAGAATCAGTTACCGAAGGCCTTGCTAAAGTCCAGGCGAATACCCCTGCTTACGCTGTGGTTGATATGCGACTGAACGACGGCAATGGATTAGATGTAATTGAACTGATTCGAATGAAAAAGCCCGATAGTAAGGTGATCGTATTAACTGGCTATGGAAATATTGCTACGGCCGTTAACGCGGTCAAACTTGGAGCTCTTGATTATTTGGCCAAGCCTGCAGACGCAGATGATATTTTTGCCGCACTTATTCGAAATTCAAATGACAAGGTACCCCCACCGGAAAATCCAATGTCGGCAGATAGAGTGCGGTGGGAACATATTCAGCGAGTATATGAATTATGTGGCCGTAATGTTTCCGAAACTGCCCGTCGGTTGAGCATGCATCGTCGTACGTTGCAACGAATACTGGCAAAAAGAGCGCCAAGATAAGATATTTCAATTTTTGCATTAATTGGTTGATTGCTGTCTGGATTTATTTGCTATCAATATCAGAGATATTTTCAGGTAATTCTATCCCGGCCGATTGCGCAAAACGAATTATTTTCTCCAGTCGTAACGCAGAAGCTCTGGCGAAACGCAAAGTCAGTGCCTTGCGGCTCTGCGCGGACAGTTTTTCTTCTTGTGCCTGTCGAATAATTTCTGCACCGTAATTATCCGCCAGGATAAAACCTTCATCCCGGGGAAAAATTTCTGCGGGCACTTCTTTGTGACTGGCAAAGTAAAACAGGTCGCAATGGTCCCGGTATTCCGGCCACTTGCGGTCAACTTTGAAATCCTCCACTGAAGACTTGACTTCAATCAGAATTATTTTGCCTTTGTTGTCAATTCCCAGCAGGTCGGCGCGTCGACCATTGTTTAAAGTCAGTTCTGGCAGCAAAATTATTTCATTTTTGAGAAAAAATCGGGTGACACCCCGTTGTATCATCAATGCCAATTCTGACTGGCGCCCATCTATCATTGGGTTCGATGATCTGTAGGTCACTATTGGCAAATTTCAGGCCTTATCTGGTCGGAGCTTTCTTTTCCAGCCGCTTCCTGTGCAAAATCGGTTCCGTATAACCTGATGGTTGAGTTCTTCCCTCAAAAATCAGATCACAGGCAGCTGCAAATGCAATGGAACGCTCAAAATCCGAGGCCATATTCGTATAATTGGCATCTTCTGAATTTTGTCTGTCAACTACCTTTGCCATGCGTTTCAGGGTTTCCAGCACCTGATCCTTGGTACATATACCATGATGCAACCAATTTGCCAGAAATTGCGAGGAAATTCGCAAAGTAGCGCGGTCTTCCATCAGCCCGATATCATGAATGTCGGGAACTTTTGAACAACCAATTCCCTGATCAATCCAGCGCACCACGTAACCAAGAATACTCTGGGCGCAATTGTCAATCTCAAATTGAATGTCTTCAGGCGCCCAGTTTGGTTTTGAAGCCACCGGTATGGTCAGGACATCATCAATTTTTGCTTTTTGTCGATTTGCCAGTTTTTGCTGGACTTCACTAACATTGATCTGATGATAGTGAGTGGCATGCAAAGTCGCGGCCGTGGGCGAGGGAACCCAGGCTGTATTGGCTCCTGATTTTGGATGGCCTATTTTTTGCTCCAGCATATCAGCCATCAGGTCCGGCATTGCCCACATACCCTTGCCAATTTGTGCTTTTCCGGCCAGTCCGCATTGCAGGCCGATATCGACATTCCAGTTTTCATAAGCATTGATCCAGGTGGATTGTTTCATATCACCTTTGCGGATCATTGGTCCCGCCTGCATAGAGGTATGTATTTCATCACCCGTGCGGTCAAGAAAACCGGTGTTGATGAAAACAACCCGGTTTTTTGCCGCCCGAATACATTCTTTCAAATTAATTGTTGTACGACGCTCCTCATCCATAATGCCCATTTTAATAGTATTGGGTGCAAGACCCAGGAGCTTTTCGGTTCGACCAAAAAGTTCATCAGCAAATTCAACTTCTTCGGCTCCGTGCATTTTCGGTTTTACGATATACATCGACCCGGCCGGGGAATTTACATGGCGACCATTCTTGCCAATATCCTGCAATGCAATCAGTGCGGTTATCACGCAATCCAGAAATCCTTCAGGTACTTCATTGCCATGACGGTCTATAATCGCAGGATTGGTCATCAAGTGCCCGACATTGCGCACCAGCATCAATGCCCTTCCGGGTAATTGAAAAGTTTTGCCATCAGGTTTTTGATAGTTTCGGTCACCATTCAATTCTCGCGAAATTGTTGTTCCGTCTTTATCAAAATTGTTATTCAGATCGCCACGCATCAGCCCCAACCAGTTTTGATAGGCCAGTATTTTGTCTTCGGCATCAACTGCGGCAACTGAATCCTCACAATCCATGATCGTAGTAATGGCTGATTCCAAAACTACATCAGCAATACCGGCCGCATCGGCGCGGCCAATCGGGTGAGAGCGGTCAAACTGGATTTCAATGTGTAAACCATTGTTTTTCAGCAAAATCTTGTCGGGCGCAGATGGATCTCCACAAAAACCAAAAAACTGTTCGGGGTCGGCAAGGCCGGTTTCGGTTCCTGAGACATTAACCACCAATTTATTGTTTTTGATTTGAAAATCTTGTGCGTCTGCATAATGATAATCAGTCAACGGAACAGATTCATCCAGGAAATTTTTCGCCCACTCTACTACTTTTTCACCACGTTCAGGATTGTATGCCCTGGTTTTTTTGAGGCCATGGTCTTCTGCTATTGCGTCTGTTCCATATAAAGCATCATATAATGATCCCCATCTCGCATTAGCCGCATTAAGGGCAAATCGGGCATTCATTATTGGCACAACCAACTGGGGTCCGGCTATTTTGGAAATTTCCGGGTCAACATTGCTGGTTGATATACTAAAGTCTTCACCTTCTTCGACAAGATAACCGATGCGTAATAAAAATAATTTGTACTTCTCATAGTCAATACCATCTGAACGGTTGGTAATATGCCAGTCATCCAGTAATTCTTGCAATTCTTCCCGTCGTTCAAGCAACTGGTGGTTTTTGGGTGACAAATCGTCAATAATCCGGGAAAATCCTTCCCAAAAAACATCCGTCTCGATTCCAGAATCCAAAATTGCCTCATTGTTGATGAACTCATACATCTGGCGGTCAATTTTGATTTGCGAATGTTCGACGTATTCTACCATTTATGGCTCCTGATGGCGGCCCGGTTTTTCTTTACTCGTATCAAGTGTTTTTCAATTGTCAATTAGCCATTGAACCAATGATCGGTTCTCACCATATAGGTATGTACGGGTGCTGGTTATTGGCCCGTTATTTTAATTGGGTCAGAGCGCCACATGGGTTCTGTTTCCAGATAAAAGGAATCGCACGTGTCTCGGATTTCCGGGTTTTCCAGCCCTTTTCTACTTGGATTTGAAGAAATTGAACGGGTATTGGATCAGGTTACCAGAACCACCAATGATGGATACCCCCCTTATAATATTGAACGTATTCGTAAGAATAAAAGCTCCGATAATTCTCCCGACATTATCCGTATTACCCTGGCAGTGGCGGGTTTCAGCGATAATGAACTTGATATTACCCTGGAAGAGAACCAGCTGTTGATCAAGGGATGCCAGGTTGATGACGGTGACCGGGAATATTTGCATCGCGGTATTGCTGCAAGGCAATTTCAGCGATCATTTGTCCTGGCAGAGGGTCTGGAGATTAGAAATGCCGAATTGGAAAGTGGTCTATTATCAATCAATCTTGTGCAGCCGGTAATTGAAAAACATGTTAAGAAAATCAAAATAACCAATTTGGAAGACGGTTCTATCCAAACCTGATAGACGCTAGAGTTCAGTGTGAAAGGTAATGTAGTGAAACACGAACATGAAATTTTTGGTGCCAGTCCAGTCATGAGCATCAAGGAGCTGGCAGATCTTGGTAGTGAGAAGGTCGCCTATGTGCGCTCGATGTCTTCGCAAGAAGTAATGGAAAAATTTCCAATGGTAGAGGGTTTGCAGCCTGGATTTGTTCTTTGGGCATTGTTTTCAGCCAGCGGAAATCCGCTTGCAATTGCGGATCAACCAGCCGATGTTCTTTCAAATGCCATGGAACTGGATTTACACCCGGTCAGTTTGCACTGATATCAGGGTTCGCGACGTGTAACCATGAAAAGGTCTATGACCTGGAGCCTGTCGCGCTCTAGGGTTTGTTGAGTATCAGGATTCATGAATCAGTTTACTCGGCTAGGCGCGGAACCCGAATATGTATCTGGGAGATATGTATATCGGGCAAGGTTAGCAACGTAGCCCCAATAAGATTCTGGGGGCTGATTTGGGCCGCCCCAAGAATATGGCGAAGGCTTGTTTTTCACGCCCGCGTATAGACCACTGCGCAAAGCATGCCTTGCCAGCAAACGTGAAAGACAAGTCAAATGATTCAATCCAAACCGGAAGTGCTCTAGTTTGAATTTCGAGTCGGATCAATCCAGCCGATATTTCCATCGCTGCGTCGATAGACAACGTTGACCTGATTATTGGAGGCGTTGGTAAACACAATTACCGGTTCATCTGTCAGGTCCAGTTGCATTACCGCGTCAGCAACGCTTTGTAGCAGAATCTGTTTCGAACTTTCGGCGATGGTTACCGGAGAAAAATTCTCCGGAATTTCTTCATCCGCTTCAGGTGCTTCCATAACAATATAAGCGGCATCTCCAATATCGCGTGAAGCGTTGTTGTGGTGGTCTTTCAGTCGTCTTTTATATCGGCGCAGCCTTTTTTCAACACGTTCAGCTGCAGCATCAAAACATGCCGTTGCATTTGCCATGTTTGCTGTGGCTTGCAAGATAATCCCGGTGTCCAGATGAACCATACAATCACAATGAAAACCCGAGCCGGATTTTTCTACCGTAACATGGCCGGAATAACCGCCATCGAAAAACTTTGATACAGCCTCATCAATTCGATATTCAATTCGTTCACGCAGAGTATCACCAATGTCCATATTTTTTCCGGAGATTCGAAGGCTCATTTTAACCTCTTATAATTATTGTTTTGATAAAAATATGTTAGCCCCAGTTTGCTAAAGGGAAAAGGGGAAGTTACAATAATCGGCAAGAAAAGCGTGAATATTGACGGTTACTCCAGATTCAGGTCTGGAGATATAGCAGACGGGAGGAAATAATGAAATTTCGGTTGAGGAGTTGCCAATAAAACCAGAGAATTGCGGGTAATCATCAGTGTTATCCACTATCACGGACTTTTAACTCCCTGCGCCTTTGAATTGAAGACATTATTCCCATTGATTCGCGATATTTGGTGACGGTTCGTCGGGCAATATCTATACCATCTTCTGACAGCTGTTGAGCTATATTTTCATCTGAAAGCACATTGTTACTGGTCTCATCACGTATCAAATTCTGAATTTTTACCTGAATGGATTTTCCACCAATATTCTCGTTGCCATTTTTTCCGGATATTCCGGACATGAAGAAATATTTGAATTCGAATATTCCCCTGTCGCAGGTCAGATATTTGTTTCTGGTTACTCTACTTATGGTCGATTCATGCAAATCAGTTTTTTCAGCGATTGCCCTTAATGTAAGCGGTTTGAGAAATTCTTCGCCATTTACAAAAAACATATCCTGCTGCCTGACAATCTCGGTGGCTACTTTCAATATTGTTTTTGCGCGCTGGTCCAGGCTTGCTACCAGCCAATTGGCGTTTTGCAGATTGTCGATCAAAAATTTTCTGTCGGATTTTTTCAGGCCGAGATCTTTGATTTCAGCATAATATTCACGGTTGATCAGAACTTTGGGCAGGTTTTGGCTGTTGAGTTCAATTTGCCAGGTTCCATCAGTATTTGTACTAACAAAGACATCAGCGGTGACATATTGTACCGGAGCTGAGTTGAAAGCATCCCCGGGCCGTGGCTCCAGTTCCTGGATTTCACGAGCCATATCGATAAGATCTTCATAGCTGACTTTGCATATTCGAGCAAGTTTTCCATAATCCCTTTTAGCTAAAAGCTTGAGATTATCCGTGAAGATTTCCATCGCCGGGTCCAGGCGGTTTTTATCCTGTAATTGTAATCGCATGCATTCCCCAAGATCTCTGGCTCCCACTCCTGGCGGGTCAAATTTTTGAATCTGATGCAAAACTTCAAATATGGACTCGATATTGGTTTCAGTGGAATTGCACAGGATGGAAAGGTCATCTCTCAGATATCCATCCTCATCAATAAGATCGATGATATCGCCGGCAATCTTTATGTCACCAGGGTTACGAAAAGTCAGGGCCGCCTGCTGTAATAGATTATCTCTCAAACTTTGCTGACTGGCAACAAAGGCTTCCAGATCATTCAATCTTCCAGAAAGTTCAATCTGACCTGAATTTGATGAGCCGCCGGACTGCGAATTGGTGAACGAATCGCGCGCGCGGGAAACAGAGAGGATATCTGAAGGTCGCTTTTGACTGTCTTGCGGGGTTGAATTCCATTCGCTTGAATGGCCATCCAGCTCGAGCGGTTGCCTGGTTTCAGAATTTTTCGGTTGCGCCTTCTCGCCCGCCTGTTTGCGCCGCTCTTCAGGAAATTCACTGATTGAGTTTTTCAGCTCCAATAGCGGGTTTTTTTCAATCTCATCCTGTACGAAACTGGTAAGTTCCAGCGCACTCATTTGCAGCAACTTGATTGACTGCATGAGTTGCGGTGTTAAAGCCAGTCCCTGCGTCTGGCGAAGTTGCAATTTTGTTGATTGAGCCATTTTGCTCCCGATTTTATACCGTCATTCCAGCGGAGATTGGTAATAACCTGTGTCTGGTGCGTATGATATCACACCAATATTCCTAAAGCGTAAATTGCTCACCCAGATAAAATCGTTTCACGTCCTGATTTCGCACAATGTCTTCAGGCCTGCCATGGGTTAGAACCTGTCCATCATGCAGAATATATGCCCGGTCAATCAGGCCCAGTGTTTCGCGAACATTGTGATCGGTAATCAACACGCCAATACCACGACGTGTCAAATGGCGAACCAGTTCCTGGATATCTCCCACGGCAATTGGGTCAATACCGGCGAAAGGTTCATCCAGCAGCATAAAAGTGGGGCGTGAAGCCAGCGCCCGAGCTATTTCACACCGGCGCCGTTCACCTCCTGATAGTGCAATAGATGGCGATTTGCGTAACCGGCTTATGGAGAATTCCTCAAGCAGGGCATCAAGTTGGCGTTCGCGTTCCTTTTTATCCGGTTCAACCACCTCAAGTACCGCGCGAATATTGTTCTCAACGCTCAGTCCACGAAATATCGATGCTTCCTGGGGAAGATATCCAATGCCAAGTCGCGCTCTGCGATACATTGGCATGCTGGTAATATCAAAACCATTGAGATTAATTGTGCCCTGATCAACCGGTACCAATCCGGTGATCATATAAAAACAGGTGGTTTTACCAGCGCCATTTGGACCCAGCAAACCGACCGCTTCACCCCGGCGCACTCCCAGGCTGACGCCATTGACAACTTTGCGACCTTTATAACTTTTTTCGATATTGTCGATTATCAATACACCTTCGCGCGAACGAGGCTCGCGGGAATGACCCGGCGGAGCATTTTTGATCAGCTTCTTGACAAATTCTGGTTCTGGCGTGAAATTACCGGATGATTTAGTCACGTTACCTCTGGGGCGAAAAATTGGCAGTGGATACGAATTGCGCAATTAACTGCGATTTTCTACCATCAAATGGAGTATTATCAACTTCCTTTAGTATATTTTATACATTTGTTGAATCTCTAATTTCATTCAACCGAATTTACCTCAGAATCAAATATTTCAAATCTCACGCAAGAGGCAAAATAATTACTAGGTCAATTTTCAAGTTGTGGGTTGGACACTAGGGGCTATATAAAGAAAAGTTTTAAACCAATGCCGATTTGATCGCGCAAATCAGTTGGGTTTGTTACTTTTTTCTGGGCGCATTTTTGGGATCAAATAGGATTATCGGGCGGCCTTTGTTTTTGCATGGTTTCAGTGTTGCGGAACTTGTTCGCAGATTAACCTCCAGAATACAGCCAAAAACCAAATTGGACCCCTGGGAAATAATTACATTGCCGCTGAGTTTTACAGTTTGCTTCAACATGTTAAAATCGCCGCGTTCTGCGGTTGCTTTCTGATCACCGGAGCGCACGGCAATTTCTCCAGTGGCTTCAATATATTTCAGATTGCCATCGGGAGTTTTGTCGCCGCGGGTGTAGGTAACCTTCATTCGTTTGGCTTTTAGAATTGTCGTACCCTGTACCACCTCAACATTGCCCGAGAACACCGCAGTTCCCTTTTTGTCTTTCACTTCCAGACGGTCGGCGGAAATCTGGATAGGCTTGTCGGAATCCTGCATTCCCTCGAATGCGCCAGAAAAATTCTGGGCAGATATTTGCGTTGGCATAACCAATGCCAGCAAAGCTGCAATTGGAATAACCCATTTGACTATTCGAATAATCCTGTTTGTCATGCCCATTGATATATCCATTCTGACGGGAATTGAGTTTTCAGCATTTAGAAGGTAGACACCGGAATTCATTGATGAGCTACTTTTTCTTGGTAGATGGCTGGATTACGAGTTTAACACCAGTGCTGAAAACCAGGCGATCACCGTTTTCAAAAATTTCCAGGGATTGCGAGGTGATACTTGCACTTTCGCTGGAGAAATTTATCGAACGGTGGGTACTCATTGTTCCCGCATTCAGGTCAAAATAGGCATCTTTTAATACCAGTTTCATGCCATCAGTAGTGATAACATTGACCGTACCTCCCAGTTCCAGTTTTTTTTCAGTTACGTCAAAACTGCCATTGCCAGCCTTGATATTCGCCCATAATCCGTCTGCCAGTGGCAGTTTTGCCTTGATTTCATCCAGTTCCACCAGTGTCGGATTTTCGATGGACTGGATAGCTTTTACAGCTTCAACGGAATAGGGGCGGTTTTTCGGGTCAAATCCGTCCAGTTTGGGATTGTTCATCACCAGTTTGCCATCTTCAATTCCCGAATCACCAATGGTAATATTCACTGGTAATTTTGGACGTAATAATAGTGCTGCCACTATCAGGGCAATGATGACCATGCCCGCCGCCGGCAGTACATATTTCATAAGCTCGACGCGATTGGAATATTTTGCTGCCCGTTTAAAGTCGCTAATATCCCGTTCACGGTCAATAAATTCAAGACGGTTCCGGCGACTTTCGTTGGGTATTTGAAAATCGGAGTTTACTTGATGAGTTTGGATATTCATCTTTTTGTCCGGTTTGATCCCGGTATGTGGCAAAAATTGGTTCAATTCAATTTACCGCCCCCGTTCTTCGATTGTCCGCAGTTCAAGCTTGATTTCATGTCGATATTACGACGAAACTCCCTGAAATCCAAACAACTTCCGGTTATCGTCTTCAGTCTGTTGTTATTACCTCTCAACTATGGGCAAATATGTCGGTATCCGGCCATCCGGCCAAATCAAGTTTTGCCCGCCATGGTAAGAATTCAAAACAGGCATTGGCCAGATCAGCCCTTTCTTCCCGCAGCAGACGTTTATCAAGTTGCAGTTTCAATTGGTGCAGATGCAACACGTCTGATGCGGCATATTCAAGTTGTGCCTGGCTTAGTTCATCTGCTGCCCAGTCTGAACTTTGTTGCTGTTTGGAAATGTCGGTATTCAGAAATTCACGTACCAGATCTTTCAAACCATGACGGTCGGAATAGGTGCGCGTTAATTTTGAGGCAATTTTTGTACAAAAAACCGGATTGGTGATAACTCCCAGATATTTATATAATATCGCCACATCAAATCGGGCAAAGTGAAATATTTTGGTAATCGCCTGGTCTTCCAGCAGTTTCACCAGGTTTGGAGCCCTGGTTTGCCCCTTGGCGATCTGGACAACATCGGCGCTACCATCTCCTGGAGACAGTTGAACTACACATAAGCGGTCACGATGATTATTCAGTCCCAGTGCCTCGGTATCGATTGCGACGCTGCTGTTTTGGTAAAGGTCAAGATTGGGTAAATCACCCTTGTGGTGTCGAATGGACAAGGAATTCTCCTGTTTGCTGGCAGTAAGAGAAGTTTATACCCCTCGTTAACAGAAAATTCTATCAAAACCATTGATAATGGAACTTTATGTTGGTTTTCCTCGCCTGTTCCACTGAACCAGTTCAGAATTTCGAGCTCAGAGATTTCGAATCGATTAATCAATTTTTCAACATTTTTCATTACCCCACCCACCCACGGTTGAAATGAGGGGTAGAACTGCCGCAAAACCAGGATTGCGTTTTATGGCGATATTGATCCAAAGCCGAAGTGAGTTCGATTTGAGTTAATCAGTTCCCTGGTTATATTCATCTATCCACTAACCCATTGAAACAACCCGATTTAATCGTACTGTGTTCAATTACACATCCTCTCTTGCCGTTTTCCCCTATATTTTAATCATCGCAAACAACGAACTACAGATCATTGCTTCCAGCAAGATTGAAACCAACGGATCTTAAAATCTTTGAGAGGATGAATTGAGATGACCCATATGTCCAAAACACGCAAGACAA
>JAAEMP010000268.1 GCA_024225445.1 Hyphomicrobiales bacterium
AGATGTGATTGGAAATTGATTTTTCCATCTTTTTTGCAGAAGCAACCCTCACGAGAACATGTAGATGGATGAGCACTTTTTGTCTTATTTCCCTTAGCCGTATTTCCTCAGATTTTCTCATGCTATTTGGCTGCCGTGATCGATCTGTGTTCGCGCCGGGCGGTCGGCGGGTCTCTTCAACGCCGACAAACGACAGTTGTTCTTCTTCATGTTGTTAATGTTTTGAAACAGATTTCGAAATCTTCTGTAAGCTATTGTTATTTATAGAAATACAGGCAAATTATTGCGTGCACAAGTCTGTATCAGGCCAAGCTTTAAAATGGACTCACTACCCGCAGGAGAGTCGTTTGCAAAATTGGGTAAAGCCATGTTTTTTAATGACTTTGTTTGAGTCTCTCAGTGGCTTCAAACATAATGCCAACATGAATTGTTGTACCAAGGGACCAGGCGCACAAAAAAATCTCAAAAAAATTGGTGGAACTCAGGGTAAGATAAGCGTTTTGTCCGTTTTTCAGTTGGGAACCGTTATATCAGAATTCATTCATTACAGTGTAAAATACATCAACCGCGGTTGTCTGCACCCGGTATGCAATACGATTGGTTTGCTTGTTATCTAAAATAATTACCACCGAAAAAGACATTGCAACCGCTATCAAGGCAATACCCAAAACAAATCTGCTAAATCTTCCTCGTAGCATATTGAGTATTTATCCGTATGCAAGCTGGTCTCCTGATTCCCATCACAATCACAATAGTCCGTGGAGATTGAAACTTAGAAAATGTTTATGGGTAATTTTAGGTAAAGTTCAGCATCACCCAGGGAATTGAACCACTGATGATGTGAAATTGCAGGACTGGCACTCCCTCCGGGCATTTAAACGGACTCAGGAGACTCTGGAGGCTCGTTTACACGATTTGGGATATAAGAGGAGCGAGTGAAAAAGATAAAATTCAAATGTATCAGACACCTTTGATCCTGATCCGTGCCCCGCTATAACCTCTTTGATCGGCAGGTTATCCCTTTTTGATTTTAACTGAATTGTTGTTTACACTGCTGGAGCTACCTGACGCTTCCTGCGCCAGCCGACGAAGCCCAGGATGGCAAGGCCGGTGCGAACATGGCAAGGCAGCCGGGAGAGGCACTGCGCTGACGCCTTCATATTCAATGAAATACCCGACGACAGGGTCAGCACTGCTGGGAACTCCCTGGACTCCGGAATCATCCAGCCATTTTCCCAAGCCCGCTGCTCCGGAATTCGGTGTGGTCAATCCGACGCTCATATACATAAGGCCGTTACTATTTGGCTCAGCCGTATTCCAGTTCGTGTAAACGAGGCTTGAACCTGCCTCGGGTCCTCTGAGCCATTGTGTGTAGTTTCCTCCAAGCCAAGCTCCGGCAAACCCGCTAGGGTTGGAAGTCACCAGAGCGACCAGAAAATCATTTTCCGCTTGTGATGTGATTGTGGCAAGATGGCCGTTGGTGCCCATAAGAACGCTGCTCGACGCTGCTGTGTCGGCGGCAGACCATGTAACGCTTTCAGCGCTATATACTCATAAGCATTGGCACCAAAGGTTGCCGGAACAGCTTCAGCCTGCTCTGAGTTCCCAACGAACAAGCCGAACACGCTTAACGCGAGGCCCATAGCTTTAAGAATTTTCATTGCAGTCTCCCATATTGGTCTATGTGTTTGCGTTGCCCTGTCCGCTACTCCAGAGACCTCCGGTGTTGGTGCTGCCTCATTTACACCAACCAATAGAATACATCACTCAGCGCAAACTCAAGGTAGAAATTCACTACGCTGCCGGTTTCAGATCACGAACGGGTGATGGAGCCCGATGGTGACGATCACAATGGAAGCACTGTGGCTGTGTTCTGGATGGGTGATAAACTGCAGGGCAAATGCTTAGGGTCAGGACCCACTTTTTTAGCTGCGATCCACCAGCACGTGAATTATTCACTTCCCTGCCCTCGTGTTAGCTGACGAGTTGCAAGCCTGATCATGAGTTGTTTTATTCTTCTTCCATGGCGCTGCGGATAAATTCTGATCAGATCAGCTGATTGTCAGCCATCTATTTTGCTGCCAATAATGGCAATTGCCTTCTGATAGACACCTGCTGCATTCCAGCCGCGTAACGCGTTAAAATTTGTCTGGTTGGGTTGATAACCAATGCCGCGCCTCCAGCCATGGGCCCGCAGGAAATTGGCGGTGGAGGCTAAAGCATCGGGAATGGAGCGCACCAAATCAACACGGCCGTTGCCATCGCCATCCACACCGAATTTCAGCACATTGGCCGGCAAGAACTGTGTTTGCCCTATTTCACCATGAGCGGCGCCCTTTGCCGATGGAGAAAGCATTCTGCGGTCGACCAGCTTCAATACAGCATAAAGCTGCTCTGTGAAAAAGGCTGAACGACGGCAATCATAGGCAAGTGTGGCAACTGCTGACACCGTGTGCGCATTGCCAAGGTCCCGGCCAAATCCCGTTTCCATTCCCCAAATCGCAAGAAGCGGGCCCGCTGGCACACCATAGCGCCTTTCAAGCAAGCTAAACAATTTGGCATTAGATCGCTTAAGCGATTTGCCCTTTTTGACTATTGTATTGGCGCCACGCACCTGCATGAACTTATTGAGCGAATATTTGAAGCTCTTTTGATTGCGGTCCAGTTGGATGGTTTTTTTCAGGTAGCGAGCAGTGCCAAGCGCTTTCAAGCCATTTGCCCTGATTCCGTTGGAAGCCGCCTCCTTCTGGAACAGCTTGATCCAGAGGTTGAAACCAGCAGCATTGTTGCCGCATTTTGCGGCCATTGCCGGGTCCAGCGCCAAGCTACCCACAATTAGTGCAACAAATACAATAAGTGAGGGATGCGGGTACAATCTTTGCAATCTGAAACTCCTCTATATCCATAAAAAAAGGCAAATGACTTGGTCATGCAACATATATCTCGAGCCCATGGGTATCAGTTGTTTGTGTGTCGAAAATATGAAGAACCTTATCAGGATTTCTTCACTGTGGGTACCCATACATAGCCATCGTCATCTATGATCATGCATTCGCGAAGGCCGTGTGGTTTATCCATGGTGCCGCTTGGAATAATTGCATCGCGTGTTCTGGCGGCTGCCTCAGCTGAATCAGGATCGCAACCATACAGCCTGATCTCAACTCCTGTTCCGCGAGTTTCGCTACCGGCAACAATTCCGCTAAGTGGGTGCTCCGAATATGCATGATCGGCATGGAGCA
Source organism: Hyphomicrobiales bacterium (assembly GCA_024225445.1). Lineage (GTDB taxonomy): Bacteria > Pseudomonadota > Alphaproteobacteria > Rhizobiales > Rhizobiaceae > JAAEMP01. The sequence continues at coordinate 3,240 of JAAEMP010000268.1, forward strand.
ACCATTGTGAACCAAATCCGGATTGCACACAAAAATCCTCATCTTCATAGACGGTTTCAACGCCAAAAATGTCCCGCTGAAAATCGGCGGAACGGATGATGTCTTTAACCAACAGATTGACACTCAGGCCCTTCGGTATTGATTTGCCGAAATCCTCCGCACTCATCCACGGTTCTTTAGTGCGCTTCATGGTCATAGGTTGCTCCTTGGGAAGGTTGCAGCAAATAGACCTTATCGTATTGTGCACCAGGGCTCCACCTTGAATGAACAACATAACAATAGTGAAGCACTATATTGGAGATTGCTGGAGCATATCCGAGATAGATAAGGTTCAAGACCCATTAAAGAACCATGCCGGATCAAAAGCTGATTGCAGATGGAGTGTGTGGATTGATTGCCTGCCCCCAGCCATGCAAGACAACAGTCAAGCCACCTGCCGCACTCTTTTTCCACCGCGCATGATTCAAATCAAGGCAGCAACAGTCGTGTCAATTATACTGGTCACTGTAATTGAAGCACATGAATGAAATCAGGTTAGATTGACAGAGTCCTTCCGCTCCTGATTTC
>JAAEMP010000269.1 GCA_024225445.1 Hyphomicrobiales bacterium
GGCTTTCTGCAAAGATGACACGAACACAAAAGGACTATCTTTCATGACTTCCGAAAGTTCTGACAGCATTGATTTCGCTTCCGGTGAAGTTTATCCGCTTCTGCCGCTTCGTGACATTGTTGTTTTTCCCTACATGATCGTCCCCCTGTTTGTCGGGCGGGAAAAATCGATCAATGCTCTTGAAGATGTTATGGACAAAGAAAAGAAAATTCTGTTGTTCACTCAAAAAGTCGCCAGTGAAGACGATCCTACACCGGAGGGACTGTACGAGATTGGTACTTTGGCAACTGTGTTGCAAATGCTTAAATTGCCTGATGGAACCGTCAAAGTTCTTGTTGAAGGTGTGGCGCGTGCCAGGGTGGAAAAATTTGTCGCCGGTATGGATTACCTTGCTGCACAGGCCGAGATCGTTGAAAATAGTGAAGATGATGAAATAGAATTGGAAGCTTTGTCACGCTCAGTTGTGTCAGAGTTCGAAAATTATGTGAAACTCAACAAGAAAATCTCACCAGAAGTGGTTAGTGCAGCCACCCAGATTGAAGATTATTCCAAACTTGCTGATACGATTGCGTCTCACCTTGCAATCAAGATTGCAGAAAAACAGGATTTGCTGGCAATTTTCAGTATCAAGGAGCGTCTTGAGCACGTGTTGGGTTTGATGGAAAGTGAAATTTCTGTCCTGCAGGTCGAAAAACGCATTCGTGGCCGTGTTAAACGCCAGATGGAAAAAACCCAGCGTGAATATTATCTCAACGAACAGATGAAGGCGATCCAAAAAGAGCTGGGAGATGGTGAGGAAGGCAAGGATGAACTTTCCGAACTGGAAGACAAGATCAACAAAACCAAACTGTCGAAAGAAGCTCGCGATAAGGCTAATGCGGAATTTCGCAAGCTGAAACAGATGAGTCCAATGTCGGCTGAGGCAACGGTTGTCAGAAATTACCTGGACTGGCTGCTTGGCATCCCCTGGGGCAAGCGCTCGAATGTTAAAACTGACCTGGTGAAATCGGAGGAAGTGCTTGATACTGATCACTATGGATTGGAGAAAGTCAAAGAGCGTATTATTGAATATCTGGCCGTCCAGTCGCGATCACGGAAAATGAAAGGTCCTATACTTTGTCTTGTCGGTCCCCCGGGTGTTGGCAAAACATCACTTGGTCAGTCAATTGCTGGGGCAACTGGACGGGAATTTGTTCGTATGGCACTCGGTGGAGTGCGTGATGAGGCTGAAATTCGCGGTCATCGGCGCACCTATATTGGATCAATGCCGGGTAAGGTAATTCAGTCGATGAAGAAGGCAAAAAAGATAAATCCATTGTTTTTGCTGGATGAGATCGATAAAATGGGTGCAGATTTTCGAGGCGATCCTTCATCCGCGCTTTTGGAAGTTCTCGATCCAGAACAAAATCATACATTTGCCGATCATTACCTGGAAGTGGATTACGATCTTTCAAATGTAATGTTTGTAACAACCGCAAACACGATGAATATTCCCGGGCCCTTGCTCGATCGTATGGAGATCATTCGTATCGCCGGTTACACGGAAGATGAGAAGGTCGAGATTGCCAAACGTCATCTGTTGCCAAAGGCAATCAAAAATCACGTGTTGAGTGAAAAGGAATTTTCACTGACCGACGAGGCTTTGCACACGATTATTCGTCTTTACACCAGAGAAGCCGGAGTGCGTAATCTTGAACGCGAATTGATGAAGTTGGCTCGCAAAGCGGTGACAATCATCCTGAAGACAGCCAATGACGCAAAACCCAAGAAAAGCGTAAAAGTAACCGTAAAAAACATCGAAGAATTTCTGGGAGTGCCCAAATTCAGGTATGGGCAGGCTGAAACCGATGATCAGGTCGGGGTGGTTACCGGATTGGCCTGGACGGAGGTTGGTGGTGAATTGTTGACCATCGAGAGCGTCTTGATGCCCGGCAAGGGCAAAATGACCGTGACCGGTAATTTGCGCGATGTAATGAAGGAATCAATTTCTGCTGCGGCCTCATATGTACGTAGCAGAGCGGTCACATTTGGGATAAAGCCGCCCTATTATGACAAAGTTGATATTCATGTGCACGTGCCGGAAGGTGCCACACCCAAAGATGGACCATCTGCAGGTGTCGCTATGGCGACATCAATCGTATCGGTAATGACGGGAATCCCGATTCGGGCTAATATCGCCATGACGGGTGAAATCACCCTGCGTGGACGTGTGTTGCCTATTGGTGGATTAAAGGAGAAACTTCTAGCAGCGCTGCGTGGTGGGATCACAAAAGTTCTAATCCCCAGGGAAAATGTAAAAGATTTGGCTGAAATTCCCGACAACGTCAAAAATGATCTGGAAATCATACCAGTTTCACGCATTGATGAAGTGCTGGAACATGCGCTGACATCCTTGCCGGAAGCCATCGAATGGGATGATGAGAAGGAGGGTGAAGGGCAGTCATTAACAGTGTCAGAGGGGGCTGAGACCGCAGCAACAGCCCACTGAGATTTGCGTTCAAGTTACTTGATGTTCGAATTTTCACTTGTCGAATTAGACTGGGAAGTGAAATAGCCTGTTTTCTTCGCAAGTTTTAGCAAAAAACTTTAACAAAATCGTTGGTATTCAAGGGTTTCTATTGTAATTCTTCCCAGAAAAGGCAACCATGCTTGGATTGATATTGAGTCGATTCGAGGCTTCTCGAACGAAAGGACAAAACAATGAATAAAAAAGAACTTGCCGCAGCAGTAGCTGGAAAATGCGATATCTCAAATGCTCAGGCCGCAGATATGCTTGATGCAACACTGGACTGCATTGCAGGCGCAATGAAAGATGGTAATGAAGTAAGGTTATTGGGATTTGGAAACTTTGTATCGGTTCACCGTGCAGCCAGAACCGCCAGAAATCCACAAACTGGTGACACCATTCAGGTGGCAGCAACTAATGTTCCAAAATTCAAACCCGGCAAAGCTCTGAAAGAAACCGTCAACAGTTAGGATTTTACTTCCCTACGTTATGACGTTTTTAGAATATTAATGTCTTGCTTATTATCAAGCCCGCTCAAATATTGTTAGCGGGCTTTTTTTAAATTTGGCTGCTGTAATACCAAAGTAAATCGGTATTATTCGGCGTTACTGAAGCTTATGATCGGTAAAGTAGCGACTGACCATTTGCAAACAAATGCACCTTGGCCGGGTCTGCGTTGATGTTCACCTTTTTGCCTCGCAAGTCAGCGTGTGTTCCTGCTAGTTTGCAGATTACCGGATCACCGTTACCTTCTTTTTCAAAGTATAATGAAGTGACTTCACCCAAGGCCTCTGTGATGTTCCGTTGTCTGCACTTTTGGTCGGAATGGTGCAGAGTGCGGTTCAACCACCATTCAGCCTGATGTTGGTAACATTGTCCGATACAAGATTCATTTGCGATGAACCTACCTGGGCGATGCCCCTGTTGGCTAAAACGACAATCCGGTTAGCCAAAGTCATGGCTTCAACCTGATCATGGGTTACAAGGATCATTGTGCTCTGGCGCATCTGCCTTCTTCAGCTGGGTTATTTCGATACTGGTCACTACCCCGCAGGGCAGCATCAAGGTTGGATAACTGCTCATCAAAAAAGGAAACATCCTCGGATCGCGCACCCGACAGAGGTTGCGCAGAAATTCTTTTGGACAAGATATAAACCGGTGGTACATTCCCAAAAAAAGGAGCTCTGGGAACCCCAATTGGTCGAGGGATTATCTACCGGGCCAGTATGAACGGGAGGAATATGAAATATACCCGGAAAGACTTTCCCGATGATTTTCTGTTTGGTGTAGCAACTTCATCATATCAGATTGAGGGCCACAGTTTTGGTGGCGCGGGCGAAACTCAATGGGATACGTTCGCCGCCACGCGGGCAAATGTTGTACGTGCCGAAACGGGTGCCATCGCCTGCGATCATTATCACAGATACGAAGAGGATCTTGATCTGGTTGCGGCGGCCGGGTTTGATTGTTATCGTTTTTCCACAAGCTGGGCACGCATTCTTCCTCACGGCAGGGGCTCCCCCAATCAACAGGGGTTGGATTTTTATGACAGGTTGACCGACGCGATGCTGGAACGGGATCTGAAACCCTGTCTGACGCTCTACCATTGGGAAATGCCCTCGGCGCTTGTCGATCTGGGAGGTTGGAGAAACCGGGATATTGCCAAATGGTTTGGCGACTATACCGAAATAATAATGAGCTGTATTGGGGATCGAATGTTCTCAACTGCTCCTGTCAACGAACCCTGGTGTGTCGCATGGCTGGGTCATTTTACGGGGCACCACGCACCCGGAATACGCGATATTCGGGCGACGGCCAGAGCAATGCACCATGTGCTGGTGGGCCACGGAACCGCTATCAATATTATGCGCGGGTTGGGTCTGGGTAATCTAGGCGCGATTTGTAACCTGGAATATGCCATGCCAGCCGATAACAGCAAGGCTGCCGAACGGGCATCCAGGCTATATGACGGGATCTATAATCGTTTCTTTCTTTCCGGGATGTTTAAAGGCGAATACCCTGCCAATGTGCTTGAGGGCATCGAAAGCCACCTTCCAGCAAACTGGCAAGATGATTTTCCGGTTATTCAGGCGCCGGTCGACTGGTGCGGAATAAATTATTACACCCGCAAATTGATTGGCCCGACAAGTGACACCTGGCCAGCCTATATGGAGGTTGAAGGCCACCTGCCCAAAACGGACCTTGGCTGGGAAGTGTTCCCGGCAGGTCTTGAGCATCTGTTGAAAATCGTCCAACACGATTACACCGGCGATTTACCATTATATGTAACTGAAAATGGCATGGCCAATGATGATATCAAAGTTGGCATCAACATCGACGATGCGGCACGTACCGACTATCTGAATACACATCTTGACGTGGTACAAAACACTTTGGTCGAAGGTGTGCCGGTAAAGGGATATTTCATCTGGTCACTTTTGGATAATTATGAATGGTCATCGGGGTATGAAAAGCGTTTTGGTATTGTGCATGTGGATTTTGAAACATTAAAGCGCACTCCAAAATCCAGCTATCACGCAATCGCAAAAGCGTTGCTGAAAGCGTGAGCGTTAGGTGGGATTTCCCCAGTGAGCGTTTGGGGAACCCCACCTAACGCCTGTTGATAGCATGAGTTAGTGTCCGCTTCGAATAAGTGGACACTTGCGGGGTGCGTAAATTGGCTAAGAAACGGGTACGGCGGACATGGAGCGATGATGAGAAGCGCTCGA
>JAAEMP010000270.1 GCA_024225445.1 Hyphomicrobiales bacterium
CCCAAGGATGTATTCGAAAGCGGGCCAGGCACCAAATACGGCAAAGCCCCCGGCGGAGCGGCAGTTGTAGAACCGCTGCGTGATGAACTGTTCGGACCCAAGATCTCAGTCGTGTCTGAAGATGGATTCTTCCGGGGATATGCCGATATTGGCGGCGATGTCGTCAGCGTCTCGATGGATGAGGAACTGGCCTATGTGCTGACGAAGACATTTATCGAGGGCTTGCCGAAGATCATGGCGCGCACGCCGAGCATGCCTCATTCCTGGCTGGGCGAAACAAAGATCGCAAAAACCGGGATGTGTGGGCCAAACCCAATGAAATACCATCCGGGCGCCGTTCGGGCCTGGGAAGAAGCCGGGTATACTTTACCTGATTGCGCAAAACCCTGAGGCTCTGAGAGATCGAGGGCGGCAGTTGCTGCCGCCTTCGGTGCTCCTGATCCCAGAGGTCAACCATGAACGAAGCATCCGATAATGTAACAACTCCGGCCCGCCGGCAGCGGGGGGGGTTATTCTGGTTGTCGTTGTTCATAGTGATAGCCGGTCTGATGAACGCCACCCCGGGCATTCCCGGCTTTGACGCCGGGATGCGTGGTGTCACCGGATTGGAATGGCTCAAACTCCGCAGGTTTCCAACCGAATGGTTCTTCCCGCTGGCCTTCGCCTTCATGATGCTCTGCGTGGTTCTGAAACATTCGATGTGGAAATCCTGGAAAGATGCCTCGACCGCAAAGCGCCGGTTTGGCTTGTGCATGGACCTGGCGATGGTTACGGCTGCCTGTGCCATCTCATTGACCTATGTCGTCGAGATTGAGTCGATCTGCCTGATCGACCAGTTCTCCGGCGAGCGTGAGCGCCTGATTACCAAAGCCCTTCGTATTGAAACCGAGATCGCCGACACGATGGGTTTGCCCGCTCCAACCACGGTTGAGGACCCCAGTTGTGTGGGTAACACGGGCGGCTGGCTGGTTTTGATCGTTGGCCTGACGGTTCTGGTTTTCCTGGCCTACAATATCAGAGTATGGGGTTTGGCGCTGGTCATCGTGGCGCTGGTTATCGCGCTTTACACAATCGTTACGGTGTTCGTCTGGTATTTTCACGGCCCTGAGGACATCAACAAATACTTCATGACCAAACTGGCCGGAGAACCGCGTTTATTGTCGGACGGTCGACCCAGGGTACATGACATTCTGGTCAACAATGCCTCTGGTCTGTTCGGGCGATTCATGGATATTATGCTCAACACGATTTTCCCTTATCTGGTGTTAGGATCGCTCTTTGGCGCGTCAGCAGGAGGACAATCCCTGATCAAGCTGGCCTTCCGCTGGACCCGCACTTTACGCGGCGGGCCAGCGCATGCTGCGATCGTCTCCTCTGCTATGTTCGGGACCATTTCCGGCGGCCCAATTGTGAACGTGCTCTCGACCGGCGTACTGACAATCCCGATGATGCTGAAGCGGGGATTCTCCAAAGTCTTCGCTGGCGGGGTCGAGGCCGCAGCATCGTCCGGCGGATCAATTGTGCCACCCGTCATGGGGGTGGCCGCTTTCGTGTTAGCCTCATTAACGGTGGTGCCTTATTCGGAAGTCATTATTGCCGCGATTATCCCGGCAGTGGCCTATTTTTACTGCCTTTTCCTGTCGGTTGTTTTCCAGGCCCGCAAACAGAGCATCGAAGCGATAGGCGAGTTAACCGATGACATGCGCCTGTCGCTGCAGGATATCCTGAATCTCATAATGATCTTTGGCCCAATTCTGCTTATCCTCGTTTTGCTTCTCACCACGAAGGAGGCTGTAGGCTGTGGTCCTCTTGGTGGTCTACTGGGTGCCGAGCGGACCTTTGTTGACGGCAAATGCATTGTCGAGAGCCTGTCATGGTATCTGCAGGCCGTTCAGAACGCGGCGGGTGATGCAGGCAGTGCAGGCTGGTGGGCTGTCATATTGCTTTTGGGCCTGTTGTTCGTAGATCCCGTTGTGCGGGCTAAACCACGCAAGGTTCTGGACGCTTTGTCGGATGCCGGTGTATTGGTTTCCACCCTTTATCTGATGTTTCTGGCAGTCTCGATCATTGACTTTTGCCTGCAGTTCACGGGTCTCCCAAATTTTATCTCTCTGGACGTTCTCGGGTGGCTTCGCTCGCTCAATTTGGGTCAGGGCGGTTCGGTGGGTTTCCAACTTCTAGCTCTGCTGATCACGATGTTCATCGCCCTGCTGCTTGGCATGGGGATGCCCGCAGTACCCGCCTATATTAATGTGGCGCTGCTTATGGGACCTGTGTTGATCGGTCTTGGTATCGCGACGTTCACAGCGCACATGTTTATCTTTTATTTTGCAGTTGCCAGCGCCATCACGCCGCCAATTGCGCTGGCCGCATTTGCCGCGGCCTCCATCACAAAAGCCGATCCTATGACCACCGGATTTTCTGCGGTGAAGTCGGGAATCGTGATGTTTGTGATCCCGTTCGTGTTTGCCCTCTATCCAGAGATTTTGTTGATAGACGATGCCGTGATTGACCCCGTCAAACGCGCCGATGGTATCATCGCCTATTTGCCTGGATATGACGGGACGACAAACTGGCCAGCCTTGGCGCTGGTCCTTTTTAGAGTTGGTTTGGCGCTCTATTTTCTTGCAAGCGCGCTTTCCGGCTTTGATCGACGCAAGCTGGCAGGATGGGAGATTGCGGCGCGCCTGGGTATCGCAGCAGTTATTCTGTCTTTCACTCCTGCACTCCAATTGGCAGGCTGTATTGGGGCCGGGACATTACTGGTTTGGCACAAACTTGGCGCCAGATTTCCTTCACCCGCGCGTTGATATGGTATTGTCAGATTGAGCACTGCCGGGCAACGCGTCCCTGGAGAGAGTAGAAGTAGTGGCGCACATTGAGCTTGCCGGTTTTCCTGACCGGGCCGATGATCTCAAACTGCCACGGAGCAAAGGTCGCAACACGCGAGACATGGACCAGCCACTGGTCACGAAATAATGCAGAATATTATTCAGCCACTTTCCATATACCAATCAAATGGCTACAGTGGTGGGAAGTTGGCAAAAATTAACAAAGGGGAAATATACCCATGTCGAAGAATTTGCGGGAACTCGCGGAAATAACAGCCGCTGAAATACAGGATATCCTCGGGATCACCCATGAAACCCATCCGAAGGAAATTGCTGATGCAATCGAGAAATCGATTATCAAGGCCGTGGTTGATGAACGCCAGCGTTGCATCAATGTGGCAAAAGACTATCTTGACGATGATGCTGAAAAGGCAAAACGTGTCGCTGATGAAATCAGTCGCGTGCGCTCAGTGTTGATCACCAATCTTTCCGCCATGCGCTAAATTTTTCAAATTTTTCTGGGCAATAGTCTTGTCAGCAATCCAACCAGAAATGCCGTACTCAGGCCAAAACTCAACAGGCCGGTTACCGCGGCCATGGCAGCAAATGTTCTGAACTCTTCTGATACGATAACATCACCATATCCAAGCGTGGTATAGGTAGACAGGGCAAAATAAACAGCATCGCTAATATTTGACAGTGCTGAAAGCAGAATAAAAGCTGCCGCCCACATCCATACCTGAACAGTGTGTGCCAATACGACCATAAAGATGGCGGCAGCAATCAGAACGGCCCAATGCCTGCCGCGTATGGGTATTTCGAACCAACTGATCAGAAACCTCAATATCCTGATTGTCAGCACCAGCAGCAGCAAATGCACAAGCAGGCAGATGCCCAACATCAGGCTGCCATACATGATCTGGAAAAATAAGCTCATTCCAACTCTGCTCTGCTGATTGAGGTTTGACAACAGGCTGACAAATTTTAGCGCAGGCTACAAAAATTAGATATTCCGGTCACTGCGTCTTAATAATTTGCCATATTGCTTCATAACATTGAATGCAGGACAGTAAATACCAAATGAGATATTTTTTGTCTCCAGCAATTTTCTGCCAGATTCTGCTGCAAAGTGCGTTCACAATTCATTAACCCAATTCGAAAAACCAATCTTAACCCTGTCAATCTAAATTCATCAGATGGAAACTGAAAACTACCATAGCCCAGGAATTAACCTGACCCGCCGTAATCTTATTACCTCGGGAACCGGGTTTGTTGTATCTGCGACTATGATGTTGCAGGGATGTGTTATCAGTAGCTCTGATCATCGAAAGAACGGGATAATTGCAAAGCAGTCACCGGTTTCTGTGATTTCCGCAACTCCACTCAAATATGATGTCGAGAAGGGTTTTGCCAAACTCAATGAGATCCGGAAAAAATATCTTTTACCCGAATTTAAAAAGGACCCGCGCCTGCAGAAAGCCGCGCAGGATTATGCCAGCCTGATGGGAGCGCGAGGTCTTTATGGCCACGAGATCGGCCCTGGAACAGATTTCAAAAGCCGAATTCTTGCGGCAGGCTACAATAATTCTTCCGGTGAAAATATTGGCGTTGGCTATCGCTCGGTTGATGATGCGCTTAAAGGCTGGCTCGATTCTCCCGGCCACCGCAAAAACATGCTGAAACGCCATTATACGATTGCCGGACTGGCCTATGGATTCAATACCTCGGGCAGAAATCCGCGTTTCACACATTACTGGGTGCTGATCATGGGCAAGGCCAACGGCATCTATTCGTGAACCGGTCAGGGCGTGCGCGGGTTATTGTGAATTGCAAGCCTGCTATCAAAATCAAAAATTGACAGGATCATCCTCATTCCATTGCATTTGGTGCCGGTGCGCGGGCTGCACTTGTATCGACTGGAGAAATTGCCGTGCCAAAACTGTTTGCGCGGTCTGAGAATTTCGGACTTCGGCATGATGAATAGATCGATTATGGCGACAGGGCTATTCGCGGGCCAATAAATGTTTGTGTGGAAGGGGATCGCGTCACTGACTTGCAAAAATATTGGCCTTGAATATCCTTGCCGGTTTACCATCTATATTTAGTAAATTTGGCTGGTCCCAACCTGGATCAAAAGTATTTCAAATGTCTTCTATTGTATCCATCAAAAATCTGTTCAAGACCTATGATACCGGGCATAAAGCCCTGATAGATGTGTCCCTCGACATTCAGCGCGGTGAAATACTCGCCCTGCTGGGACCCAATGGCGCGGGAAAGACAAGCCTTATTTCGGTCATTTGCGGCATTGTTACGCCATCGGGCGGGAATGTAACAGTTGATGGCCATGACACAATTTCCGATTATCGCCGATCACGTAACATCATTGGCCTGGTTCCCCAGGATATTGCACTGGAGCCTTTTGAAACGGTTTTCAATACCGTTCGATTTTCCCGCGGGCTGTTTGGCAAGCCGCCTGATCCTGCCTATATTGAAAAAGTTCTCAGGCGGCTGTCGTTGTGGGAAAAGAAAAGCGAACGGATCACCAACCTGTCCGGTGGGATGAAACGCAGGGTGCTGATCGCCAAGGCCCTGTCGCATGAGCCCAGAGTACTTTTTCTCGATGAGCCTACGGCCGGTGTCGATGTTGAACTCAGAAAAGACATGTGGGAAATTGTTCGCGATCTTCAGGCGGATGGCGTTACCATCATTCTGACCACCCACTATATCGAGGAGGCGGAAGCAATTGCCGATCGTATCGGCATCATCAATGACGGCAGGCTTATGCTGGTTGAGAATAAGGCAACCTTGATGAAACAGATGGGTCGCAAGCAGATGATGATTGAATTGCATAAACCGCTGAAATCCATTCCAGACAATCTGTCATCCTACCAACTGGAACTGGTCGAGGATGGCCTCCAGCTTGTTTATCATTATGATGTCAGCAGCGAAAGCACCGGCATTACTGCGCTGCTGAAAGATTTGAATGTTTCCGGAATCTCGCTAAAAGACATCCAGACAAAACAAAGTTCGCTTGAAGAAATATTCGTTGATCTGGTGAAGGAAACAGCATGAACTTTCAGGCGGTAAAAGCCATCTATATTTACGAAATGACCAGAACTTTTCGTACACTCTTGCAGAGTATTGTATCACCGGTTATTTCCACATCACTTTATTTTGTAGTCTTTGGTGCGGCAATCGGTTCGCGAATTCGCGAAGTTGACGGTGTCAGTTACGGATCCTTCATTGTCCCCGGTCTGATTATGCTGACCGTATTGACCCAGTCGATTTCCAATGCTTCGTTTGGCATCTATTTCCCGAAATTCATTGGCACCATCTATGAGCTGCTGTCCGCTCCGGTATCCTTTCTGGAGATTGTTGTGGGATATGTGGGGGCTGCCGCGACCAAGTCGTTTACCATCGGCCTGATCATCTTGTTGACCGCCAATCTGTTCGTCACCATTGATATTGCGCATCCATTCTGGATGCTCGGATTTTTACTGCTGACCTGCGTGTCATTCAGCCTGTTTGGATTTATCATCGGCATTTGGGCAGACAACTTTGAACAACTGCAACTGGTGCCACTGCTGGTGATCACCCCGCTGGTATTTCTGGGCGGCAGTTTTTATTCAATCTCGATGCTGCCACCCCTGTGGCAGAAGGTGACCCTGTTCAATCCGGTGGTCTATCTGATCTCGGGTTTTCGCTGGAGCTTTTTTGATATTTCCGATGTTGGCGTCGGCTTGAGCCTGGCGATGATCACCCTGTTCCTGGCAATCTGCCTGGCGATAATCTGGTGGATTTTCAAAACGGGTTACCGGATCAAGACCTGAGCGACTGGTGTAATGCCGATCGGGCAAACGCGGTTCACACATTGATCAGCCAGGATCCAAATCGGACATCGGCAGATTTTTCAGCGATAATAGAAAACAATCTCAATCACGCGTTGAGTTTTGATGCCAAAACTTTATTGCATGCGGCATTCAAGGAAAGTACAAATTCATTGTTCTCGAGAAATGCCGTATTGCCAAAATAGACCTTCACGGGTTGGATTTCATTCAATACCACCCTGCCAATGCGCATGTCATCGGTTTCCACACACCATTCGGGAACGATGGCGTATCCAAGTCCCGCATCAACCAATCTTGTAATACTGGTACTGCCTGATGCAGTGGTGGCAATTTGTGGATGCCCACCAAAATGCGCTCCCAGAAAGTCAATTGCTCTGCTGCGAAGTGTTTGACCCGGCTCATAGGAAATAAATGGCCTGGTTGCGAATTCGCTGATATCGATCTGGCTAACCTCTGGTTCAACCCAGGATACCGGATAAATCAGGCATAGCTGATATTCACCCAACAAGTGCTGAGTGATAACGGCTTCACCAAAGAAACGCTCACTGACACAGGCATCGAGAGAGCCTTCAAGCATCATCTCTTCAAGAACAGTATCACGCTCGAAAAAGGCAAGTTCAATATCCGGTGCAGATTTTCGAAACTCCGTCAGGATTTTAGGGAAAAAGTGATGAAAAAATGCCTGGGGAACACCGACCCTCAGAACTGAACGAACATCGTGCATCAGGGTGTTAATCCGCGATAATATAGTCTCAAGCTCCTTCCCAAGTGACGCATAAAGAGCTTTACCCTGTGGCGTCAGGCTAATAGCACGTGAACCTTTTTCCGCCTCTACAAGTTTGGCACCATACATTTGCTCCAGGCGTCGAACATGGTTGGCAGCTGTCTGGTAGGATATGTTCAGCTTGCGGGATGCTGAGGAAAATGAGCCCGTTCGCGCTACCAGATGAAATGTCTGCAGCAATGAGATGTCAACGATCGTGTGAACTTCACTTCTCCCGGCTTGCTATCCAAAAACCATTTGTACAGTTGCGGATAGATACACTGTCAATGCTTCAATATTACTGCGGTGCGAAGTGTTTATAAAAACAGCTTTTCTGGAGCAACGACAGATCAATCTCATCATGATGCAGCAAGCCTTCATGCGGGGCAAGCCCGGAACTCAATATATCAAGGATACAGCAAGCGTGAGCAGCGGTCGCAATCGAAATAGCGCTTGTATATGAGCCATCTCCGTGTTGCCGCGATTGTATGAATTGAAAATGCGAGTGTTCGGTCAATGGATTGCCTGTTTTTAGGCGGTTACGGTATTTTGATATCACACCAATTACCACCCGGTCCTGATCAATTGCAGACAATCCATTTGACAACAGGTTCTTTAAAAAATCAATGCGTCGCTCCAGACCAAGGTCTTCAATCAGAAACTTCATGTAGTCGAGATGCCCGGTATAACGCAGTGTCTTGAAAACCAGTGATTTGACTTTCCCTTCGAATTCATCGATCAGTCCATCAAGGCCACCAGATGTTGTAAATGCCTCGAATGAAACTCCATCCACCATCAGTTCCTCATATGCTGATAGTGGTGGTAATTCAGTTTTTTCGCCCGATACTATCGCTCGGCACGGCTTTGTGTACTCGGTTATCAACCCGTCGATACTCCAGATATTTCCGTATCCCAGCCTGTTGGTTTTTTGGGTTGGCAGTATACCGACATATACCCGTATTTGTGCATCATCCCCACTATCCCGGATGATATCGCCGGCAAGTGATGAAACGAAACCAGGTGCGAGACCACATTGGGGTACCAGAATACTTGATACGCCGCTGCCAATGCGTGTAACCTCGTCTAATACTGAAGTATCTTCGCAAAGATCGATATGGTGGCATCCTGTACGTACTGCCAGGCGAGCAACAGGAACTACTACAGAGCTGGGAGCGGCAACAACAACCGCAAAAGCATTCTTAAGTATGGCTGCCATTTTCTGTTCATTGGTAGCATCAAATTCCAGAACCTCAAAACCCTCAAGTTCCGCTTTTTTTGCGGCCTCTTCAACGGGGTCGACCATACAAATACTAAACCGTGCATCACTGGACAGCATATTGGCAATAGACAAGCCCATGCGGCCCGCTCCGACAATCACAATTGGGTATTTACCTTCTACAGGCACATGAGGCAGTGTATTATTATGGTTCGGAGCCATCCTTATCCCTGTTCCTCAATGGAGGTCAAAAATCCTACTTGTTAAACCGTGACAAAAACAATTTCAGACGATCAGATTCCGGATTGCGGAGGATTGTTTCGGGATCACCACTTTCGGCTATGATGCCCTGATCGATAAACACCACCCGGTTCGCAACATCGGCTGCAAAAGCCATCTCATGGGTGACCAGGGCCATGGTCATTCCGTTTGTCGCCAGGCTCTGAATAACTTCAAGCACTTCGCCAACCAATTCAGGATCAAGCGCACTTGTGACTTCATCAAACAGCATAACATCAGGCTTCATCGCCAGTGCCCTTGCAATTGCGACACGTTGTTTTTGCCCACCGGAAAGATGACTGGGGTAGACATCGCGCTTTTCGCTAAGCCCAACCTGTTCAAGGAGTTCCAAAGCCGTGGATTCCGCATCTGCTTTGCTGATCTTTTGAACAACAATCGGCCCCATAGTAACATTATCCAGCACCGTGCGATGGGGATATAGATTGAAATGCTGGAACACCATACCAACACGTCGACGTAGCTCTCCAATGCCAATTTTATCATTTTGGCTTTTGAATTTTTGAGTTACCTCCTTGCCCATGAACCGAAGGACGCCGGATGTCGGCTGCTCCATCATGTTCAGGCAACGGATGAGTGTCGACTTGCCTGATCCTGAAGGGCCGATGATCCCCAGCACATCTCCGCGAACAAGATCGATATCTATGCCTTTGAGCACCTCAAGATTCCCATAGTCTTTGGTAAGGCCTCTGATCGATAATGTCGGTGAACCATTGTTTTCCATTTTATCAACTTTCCTGGTGCCATTCATGGAATGCGGTTGGGTTAATCGCTACGGCGCATCCGGCGCTCAAACAAATCCGCGAACTGGGTCAATGGAAAGAGAAGCGCAAAATACATGACGGCCGCGATTGTATAGGATTCCAGTGGTCGATATGTTTCCCCATTGACCACATAGGTCATGTAGGTCAGCTCAGCCACGGAAATTGCATAAAGAAGTGATGTATTCTTTACCTGAATTACTGATTGATTGATAAAAGCAGGCAGCATTTTCTTGACTGCCTGAGGCATAACAACATGGCGCATGGTCTGAATACCGGACATGCCGGTTGCAGCGGCGGCTTCTGATTGACCGGGATCAATCGCGTTGATGCCGCCCCGGAATATCTCCGCATAAAATGAGCCAACATATAATGACAAGATCATCAAACCTGCAGCATAGTTCGGAATTGTTATCCCAATCAGTAGCGGAAGGGCATAATAGGCCCACATGATCTGAACCAGAAGCGGTGTGCACCTGAATATTTCCTGATAGGATCGAGCTAAGATCCTCAATACGGCAAACCTGGACAGCCTGGCAAAACAGGCAATCAGACCGATTACTATTCCGATTGCTATCGAACCCGCAGTGTACAAAAAAGTCGTATACAATCCGATTGCAAATAAATCAAAAGATTGCGAGACGGTGTAAAAATCCCATTTGTACATAGTATTAGTACCACTTGCTAATTGGTTGGTTTTGAAAACTCTTGCCGTTCGGGTTGTGGTCCGCCGTACCGGCGAACCACTGTCTCGGGAGGTTAGTTAGCCGCCGATGTCGAAACCTTCAGGCAAGTCTTCAAGCGTGATGTCAAATGGCGCAAGTCCATTGACAATCCAGGTCTGATTGTTGCCAACACGGCGATTGAAGTCAGCCCACGCTGATACAAATTTCTTCCAGGTTGCATCGGTATTGTAGTTCAGCCCAATCACCGAGGGTGACGAAAGCAGAGGCTGTGGCACGTAGACCGCACCAAGAGCATTGTTTCTCTTGACCATGACCATGCCATTCAAAACACTGTTCACAAGCGCATCGGCCTTGCCGGTCGCTACTGCTACAATGGCTTCGTCCCGGCTTTTGAAACGCAATACTTTCGCATTTGGCAGATATTGTTTGGTGATATTGTCCTGTGCGGAACCCAGATCAACTGCAAAAGTGTTGGCCGGATCATTGAGTTCTGCCCAGGATTTGCCTTTCAGCTTGTCTTTCGGCGAAATGATTACAAAGCTGTTGTAATAGGTTGGTGAAGTAAAATGTATAGCCAATGCTCTTTTCGGCAGGGCGGTAAGGGCAAGTGCCAGGTCAACTTTACCTGACTGCACGTCAAGAATTGAGTTGCCCCAACTGGATTCAACAACTTCAAGTTCCACACCGATAGTTTTTGCGATGTCACGCGCCATTTCAACAGCGAAACCACGCCACTTACCGCTGCGCGGATCCTTGGAAAAATAAGGATCTTCATTCAAAATCCCCGCCATGCGCAATGTGCCGCGCTTGCGGATTTCATCGATTTTACTTTCCTGAGCGCTCGCCAAAACCATGGTCGACACCAGCATGAGCATGGCCAGAGCAGCCTTGATTAGTCCACTAAATATTTTCATTTCTTCCTCCCGAGGAGTTGTGATCTGATGTTAATAAAGCCCCGACCAATTCTGAGAATTTTTGCACAGCTGTTCACATGATTAGCAAGGCGTCTTTAGTCGACCGCTTTTGTTGATAAGAGGCAATACAATATCAATCGCCTGAATTACAAAATAATTTGTATTTACCGACTTGATGCAAACTCTGAATGCTAAATCGAATAGTAAAATGCAAAATATTTTGTAACTGCACGTGTAAAATTTACATCGTTTGTCACTTGAACACCCGCTAATTTCGAATTTGATTTTAACAAATTCGAGAATTCAAGTGTCTTCAAAGCCACAACATTTTGATGCGATTATTGCCGGGGCAGGAATAATTGGTTGTTCAATTGCCTATCATCTGGCGAAGCGAGGTATGCGAGTGGCCCTGCTTGATGCCGAAGGGCCTGCGGCTGCCGCTTCTGGTGCCTCTGACGGTGCAATTTCGATTTGCAGCAAAAAGCCGGGCATCATGGCGAGGCTGGCAATGCAGGCGTTACACTATTGTGAAAAATTGGCATCCCCGGGTGGCCCTCTTTCAGGTGTATTTAACAAGCGTCCATCATTTTACTTCAGTACGTCCGAAGCAGAAGACCAGGCACTCGATGCACTTGCAGATCAACTTGGCGGTCTGGACGGCTCAGTATATGTGAGGGCTGATACAGCGGGGCATTCTGCAATACCCGACCTCGGCAGTGCTGTTCGAAGGGTAGTTGAAGTCTCCGGCGAGGCGCATATGATTGGCTATGCCGCTGTAAATGCTTTTCTCAAAAATGCGGCGCTTGAACGGATCTGGCCTTGCACATTGACTGGATTTAAGGCTTCGGAATCGATTATCAGCATCAAAACCAGCCGGGGTGCGATGACCGCGGGAAAGTTGATACTGGCCACCGGAGTATCCGCCAATTCGCTTGTACCCTTCCTGCCAATATTTTCACGTTCCGGCCAGCTTATTATTACCGACCGGGTTGGCAGTCAGCACAAATTGCCCGGGCCTTTGACAGCTGCATCCTATCTGCTTTCCAAAAGCAGCAAGAACCCGAACATGGGCCCATCTCCAATTGTCATTGACCCTTTGATGAGCGGGCAGTTCCTGATAGGCAGTACGCGGGAAAATCACGGAACATCCCGCCAAACAGATTTTGCCTCCGCAACAAGACTGCTGAGCGGCGCAGCAAAATGTTATCCTCCGATATTGAAAAGGAGGGTAATCCGGATTTTTGCCGGGGTACGCGCCGCGGTTTCAGACGGACTGCCGACGGTCGGGGAAATACCAGGGGCACCCGGTGTAATTATCGCAGCCGGGTTTGAAGGAGATGGCATAAGCCTGTCATCTCTTGTTGGTCGTGAAATCGCTTCGCTGGTTGATAACGGTCAAATCACCCCGGACCTCGCGACGCTGTCACCTGAGCGGTTTTGCCGGCAGGCAGCACAATGACCAACACTTTTCTCTGGAACGGCAAGCCAATAGAATTCAATTCCGGTGAGACGGTAGCCAATGCACTCCATCGTAGCGGGCATTTCATTTTTGGCATATCGCCTAACGGACAAAATCGCTCGGTATTTTGTGGCATCGGACAGTGTCAGAATTGCCTTGTGGAAGATGAGCAACGCGGTGAAGTCGAAGCTTGCCTGATTTTATGCAAAAGAGATATGCGCCTGTTTTCCTCAGATATGGTTGTCAAAAGTCGTGAGGCTCAAGATGACTGAACCACGTGTGCTGATAATAGGTGCCGGACTTGCCGGACTTTCGGCCTCGATTACCCTTGCTGAGGAAGGCTTGTCGACACTTGTTGTGGATCAGGCACCGGCTCCGGGAGGCAACATACACCGGCAGCCGATTGAAGGTGTGAAGCCCGTCGATTTATCAAAAGAGCAAACGCGACGATGGCAACGGATTTTGGCGCAACTGAAAAATGCACAAGACAAGATAAAACTTCGATACAACACACGGTTCGCCGGGCTGGATTACAGGGGCGATGCCCTTATTTGCAACTTGTCGGGTGAGAGTAGCGAGATAGTCAAACCTTCAGGGCTGATTATCGCCACAGGTGCGGTTGAACGAGTGCAGCCGA
>JAAEMP010000271.1 GCA_024225445.1 Hyphomicrobiales bacterium
TTGCCAGTTAGCCACCTATCGCGACTGCAATGGTGATCCTATAGCTGACCATAAGTTGTAGCGGTTAACGAACAGAGGTATTGGAAAAGCGGTCGTCAGATTGTTGATCAGTATCCAATAGCACTGACCATCCGACTGGTGGTTCACGCCATCAGCATTTCATTGAAAAATCCTGATGTTCTGTTACGTATTGGGTTGATGTGAGCCGTTTTTATCCTGGTCACCTATTTTGACACTGCAGTCACCCCCGGCAAGCTTTCAGCAGCCCGGCTTGGCGGAACTCCGAACAGCCGTTTGAACTCACGACTAAATTGCGAAGGACTTTCATAGCCAACCTGGAATCCGGCTTCACCTGCGCCGAGCCCGGCATTGACCATCATCAGGCGCGCCTGATGTAGACGAACCTTCTTGAGGTATTGAATTGGTGAGAGTGAAGTCGCTTCCTTGAACGCATGGTGCAAGGTCGATTCGCTCATGTTACAACTGCAGGCAATGCTGGTTATGTTGAGATGGCTGGTATAGTTTTCTTCGAGAAATCTTTGCACACGGAAGACCCGGTAAGCATTCGAATCACTGAGTGCCAGTCTTCGCAGCACATCACCTTGGCTACTTCTCAAGACACGATAAAAAACTTCGCGGACAGCCGCAGAGCCCAAGATATGGCGGTCTACCGGATCTTCGAGCGCGCGCAACAACCGGATAACGGACTGCATGAATGGCTCGTCCGCCCGCGATGTGCTCACTGCATTTTGAACTCGACTGTTCGTGGCGGATACAGGAGCCATTCCATCCATATCCAGAATCAATTGGCTGACCATTGCGGCATCAATCTCGAGAACGAGTCCCAAAAATGGCCGTTCGGTGCTCGCCTCGACGATTTCGGCTTCAATGGGAAGCTGCAGCGAGACGATCAGGAAATTGTTGGGGTCGTAAGTAACGACTCTGTCTCCAAAGAACGCCTGTTTGCGCCCTTGGGCAACAATGCAGAGGCAAGGCTTGTACACCACCTGGTGACGGGCGATTGGCCGGTTGGCGCGAATAAGAAAGAGCTCCGGCCATGCGGTGGGATTAACTCCCTCGTTCGCGGCAAGCCGCACCAGCAGGCGGGTTAACTCGCCAGAGGCTTTCATGCCGACTGATGCTGTTTCATTATTCATCTCGCTGAACTCCAAGTCATCTTCGAGGGCTGGCGGGATTATGTCAAAACAATATCGGTTTCGCTACCATATATCCGGAATTTTGCAGGAATAGGCAAATTGAATGCAGTATCGCGCTATCGTCATTGATCTTGGTGCGTTAGTGTTGCGGCAACGATTTCGAAGGAAGGTGAACCATGACAATCAACAAGGTGCTTATCATTAATGCTCATCAACGTTACGAGGGCTTTTCCGAGGGAAAATTAAACCAGGCGCTCGTCGACACCGCAACCAAGACATTGGAAAAACTGGGATGCGAAGTTCAGATAACGCATATTGAAAAGGGCTACGATGTGGCTCAGGAGATCGAAAAACACGAATGGGCCGATCTCGTCATCACCCAAACCCCTGTGAACTGGTTCAGTTCGCCGTGGATGCATAAGAAGTATGTAGACGAGGTTTTTACCACAGCGTTGAGTCAGGGAAAAATTATCATAGACGATGGCCGAACGCGCAGTGATCCAAGCAAGCAATACGGAACAGGAGGCTTGTCCCAAGGCAAGAAGTACTTGCTCAGTGCCACCTGGAATGCTCCGAAGGAAGCTTTCAATGACGAAAACCAGTTTCTCTTCGCTGGTCGAACCGCTGACGATGCGCTGTTCAATTTGTCGGTAAACTACAGGTTTTGCGGATTCGAGGCAGTTGAGGGTCATCATACACATGATGTGGTAAAAAACCCGAAAGTTGAAGCTAGCCTAAAGGAGTACAGAGATCGGCTGACGAGTTTGGTAACAGGTTAAAGCCTGTATAATTCCTCCAATATTTGCCCAGAATATCCGCTGGTCCGAGAGAGAATAATCGTTGCAGGAGATAACCAGATGACTCAAAAAAGATTGCGTTGTTCGTCCTGCTGGCACTGATTGCAATTGTCGGCCTGGCAGTATCGCTGATCCTCTTTGATGACTACGCCTATCTTGGTGGAGGAGTGACTGAAACTGCGGCCACTGTTACAGATGTCGATGGTAACGAATACAAAATTGCGAAAATTGGCGATCGAGAATGGATGATCGAAAACCTGAGGGTCTTGCATTACCGGAATGGCACACCGATAAATAAGGTCTGGGCCTATGACGATAATGAGAGCAATGTTGCTCAATACGGCCGACTCTACACGTGGGATGCGGTGGGAAGCCCTCTTGGGGTCTGCCCTGACGGGTGGCATGTGGCCACCGATGATGATTGGAAAATCGTTGAACGAATGACCGGCATGCACAAGAGCGAAATCGAGGATACCGGCTGGCGCGGCAAAAAAAGTGAAGGGGTACGCTTCAAACAGGACGAAAAGAATTTTCTGTGGTGGGATTTTGCTACACGTGGCGTGAATGTCACCGGGTTGCACGCCATTCCTGCAGGTGTGCGAACCGCAGGTGGTTCCTATACCGGATTGGGAATCTACGCTGACTGGTGGAGCGGGACTGAATCTGATGCCGGGCAGGCTTTCAATCGAAGCCTGGTCTGGATTCCGATTCATCCGGGAAAAACCAAGGTCTATCGTAAGCGTCCATATGGCTACTCACCAGCAAGATAATTCCAAGGCAACAACTCGTCAATGCGGTTGATCTTGTGATCTGCAATACGGCTGAGGACATCAACAGGCGTTAGGTGGGGTTCCCCATACGCTCACTTCTTTTCCGAGATTGGCGTAAATCGTTCGATTGCCAAACTCCGGCGCCGCCAATGATAGCTTTCACCTTGATTGAGACTGCAAAACTCAACGACGTTGATCCACAAGCGTGGCTCACATGGCTTCTCGCCCGTATTGCTGATCATAAGATCACCCGCCTTGATGAACTCATGCCATGGCGTTACGCTGCAGAGGCAGCGTAACTGCTGTAAACAATTGAGAAAAGATTGGGCTCACCGGGCGCTTTCGACAAATGTGCAATCTCTAATGATGCTTTAAAGCTCGTTCCATTTTAAGGATCACATAAATGCCGTCGATGAAA
>JAAEMP010000272.1 GCA_024225445.1 Hyphomicrobiales bacterium
CCCGTAG
Source organism: Hyphomicrobiales bacterium (assembly GCA_024225445.1). Classification (GTDB taxonomy): domain Bacteria; phylum Pseudomonadota; class Alphaproteobacteria; order Rhizobiales; family Rhizobiaceae; genus JAAEMP01. Next base: position 8 of record JAAEMP010000272.1, read on the forward strand.
CGAGATGGGCCGTGATGCCCTCCAGGCGGGATGAAGCTGTAGCGGGTAATGGCCGCTCAAGGGCATCATTTAACTGAATCCGTCTATCGTTCTGGTCGAGTTGCGACAAACACCCAGGGTCTTGAGAAGGCTCGGAGCAACCGTCCGTCAAATTTCAAATGTCGATGGCCCAAGGTCGGCAATGCGGACTTATTACCATTTTCGATTTGAATTATTATCAAGTTTGCGACCCGATTGACGGGTCTGTTAAGTGCCAGAAGGGGACACTCTCAATTAGACCGACACCAGCTTTTGGATTGCTGTTTTGAGCGCTTTGGTTGCTTTTCTAGCAGGTCCTATCCCCTTAAAAGCACTACGCTCGGCGAGCCCCTCAATAAGATCGAGAATGAATTCGGCACAATCCCTCGGCGCGATTTCCGGATGCACGCCTTCGCGTTCGGCATTCTTCTCAATAAGGTCGGCGATCACGGTGACGAGTTCTATGCGATTTTGCAGAAATCCTAAACCAATATCGGGACTGCGAAAACTTTCCGACACGATCTCGGCAGATAGAACCGAGTTTTCTTGCTGACAACAATGGTCCGTATAGAGAGAAACAAACCGGTCCAGGGCTTTTGCTGGATCGGTGATTTTCGAGAGTTTGTTTTTGAGTACGTCCAGTTCACTGGCTTCCAACATTGCGATCTCGGCGATCAGGGCAGTTTTATTCTCGAAGTAATTGTAAAGATTGCCAAGACTGATACCGGCACGCCTGGCTATGTCTCGAATGCTGGTCTGATGAAAGCCTTTTTCAATGAAGCACGCCGCCGCTGTTTCGACAATCAGCTGCCGCCGGGCTTGTGAGGTTTCTTTCCTCTTTGTTCTGGCAATCATCTTTTTCCCGATCAGCTCTTGAAACGAATGTTCCTCTTCATATATGAATGAACGTTCGTTCGTTCAATAAAGTAAGAAAGAATTCAAACGTGACTCTGATTGAATCCCGATGAAAAGCGTTGATGGCACCATTGGGCTGTTATCCATTGTCCAGGCGTTTCGGCGGCGGATTGCAATAACCTGGATGATCGTTCTCATCGAGAACGTGCTGATTGCTCTCATTCCCTTGCTCATCGGCCTCTCCATTGATGGCCTGATCGCCGGACGCATTGATGAACTTATTATCTTGGCCGCAATACTGGTCGTTCTGGGCCTGGTGGCCGTTAGCAGGCGCATCTACGACACCCGAGTTTATGGAACCATCCGACTTAGGCTGGGCACTAAGCTGAACGAGAAAAACGCAAATCTCAAAGTATCAAAACGTAACGCTCGCCTCGATATGTCGCGCGAGCTTGTGGACTTCCTCGAAATCGAGGCGCCAGAATTGATAACGGCGATCATTCAGATAGTGGTTAGCCTGACAGTTTTGGCCATTTTTGATATTAGACTAGGCCTGTCGTCTATTATTGTCGTAGTTGGCATGATCGCCGTCTATGGTTGCTTTCACCGGCGGTTCTACCGCCTCAACGCCAGACTGAATGAAACCCGTGAGAGGCAGGTCGATGTATTGGATTTCCGTACCAGGCTCGGAGTATTTCGCCACCTAAGAGCTTTGCGCCAAAATGAGGTGGCAATCTCAGATACAGAGGCTTTCGTCTATGGCGGCATATTCATGCTGCAAATCGTGTTTATTATTTATAATCTGCAACTGGGTGCGCAATTGCCTGATATTACCGCTGGCAAGATATTTTCGATCGCCACATATTCATGGGAATATGTCGAGGCAGCTTTATTGCTTCCCATGGCGCTGCAGAGTTGGTCTCGCTTGAGTGAAATCACGGCAAGGATTAATGCGGTTAGCTGACCAACGCTGTATCGGCGGAAAGACACGCCATCTATCTCGAACAGTTCCGCTTAGGGTCAAAGCACTAAATCGCTTCGCGATATTTGGCGAGCTTTGTTGAGCGTTTTGTCTGAGGGGAAAAGTGTTGCGCGTGGTTTGGTGACGGGTGTGTGCTGTTGGTCGAGGTAATTTTGCCTCGATTAACGGAAGGTATAGCCA
>JAAEMP010000273.1 GCA_024225445.1 Hyphomicrobiales bacterium
CACGGCTATTCGGGCTAACGCCCGGCCTGGGCGAGGGCGGCGCACCGGCGCCGGTCGCTCTTCGCTCCTGATTGCATGATCATTTTAAAGGTGGTCTGCTATAGCTGTTTTTTGCTCACGGCTATTCGGGCTAACGCCCGGCCTGGGCGAGGGCGGCGCACCGGCGCCGGTCGCTCTTCGCTCCTGATTGCATGATCATTTTAAAGGTGGTCTGCTATAGCTGTTTTTTTTGCTCACGGCTATTCGGGCTTGCGCCCGGCCTGGGCGAGGGCGGCGCACCGGCGCCGGTCGCTTTTCACTCCTGATTGCAGGATCATTTTAAAGGTGTTCTGCTACAAATTTGTGAATTTTCCCGGCAACAAGCCCGGGATGGGTATGGTTGATCCAGTGCCCGGCAACTTCCACTTCAACAATTGTCAGATCACCGGCAAATTCTTCAAGACCGGCGCGGGCAACCGGCAGCAGGGCTGTATCCTGCATCCCCCAAATCACCAGATGGGGCATGCTGATGTTGAATTTTGCCGGATCAACATCGAGCAATGGTGCATTTGCCGGGCTTTCTTCACCCTTCTCACTCTTCTTGCTATGGGGCACGACCATCGGTGAAGCACGATACCAGTTCACCATCGCATTGATGCGCCCGGGCTGCGACCATGCCTCCAGGTATTTTTGTCTTGTTGCCTGATCCAGCCACGGGGAAGAAGAAAACTTCTCCAACATCGAGAAGGTTCTGGCAAATGCATTTTCCGACATTTTTTTCTCCGCACCATCTGCGCATAATATATGGAAATACTGGCTGGCCTTTATCTGGTCTTTATTAGCTGCCAGGGCGCGCTGAAAAGTTATCGGGTGGACACCGTTGATGATATTGAGGGTGTTGACGCATTCAGGCAGCCTCATCGCCATGGCATAGGCGACAGAAGCCCCCCAGTCATGGCCGACGAGATGATAGCGCGAACCGGGCACCAGCCTCTCCATCAATCGGGTCATATCCGCCACCAGTAATTTTGCCTGATAGCTGGATACATCCTGCGGCGCTGAGCTGAGATTGTATCCGCGCTGATCCGGCGCAATGACCAGATAATTTTCAGCCAGCAACGGCATAACATCATCCCATGCACCGTGATATTCGGGAAAACCATGCAGCAGCAGCAGGATTTGACGTGAGCCGGGATCCAGTGTTCCATCCAGGTTTTGAGTGCCATTGTGCACCAGATGGATATCGACGTCATCCAGCTTGACGAACAGGGAGTTGAATTTTGCAGGGTTTGATTCGGCCATTCGGTAATTCCCGGGGTGATGTTGATGCCAGGTGATTTTGGCATGCTCCAGGGCATCTTATAGTGCCACGCCGGGGGCTCAAGTGATTTATCGGGAGGATATTAAAATCGGATCGGGAAATATTTCTGGCGGATTTGCCGTTTCCGAAGCGGCGCTGATTAATTATCGCTGCACAATCAAATATAGAGAACTCTATAAAATCGGCGTTTTCGATCCTGTTCACATCGAAATGTAGTATATTTGAAGTGCTCCGGTAGCAGCCGTATTTCTTAGAGCGTGTTAGTGGCTTTTGACCCATGGACGTTAAACTGCAAAATCATGCTGCAATACAGCGTCGCTGAAGCTGACATTCGATATTGGTGCAGCAATTATTTGGTCAA
>JAAEMP010000274.1 GCA_024225445.1 Hyphomicrobiales bacterium
CAGTGAAGGGCTCTGATCGGAATAGCTCAACTGGTACTAAAGCTTCTAAAATCTGGCAGGAATTCAAAGGTTCAAGTATGGGTTTCTGGTATCTACGCTGTCAAAATCCGAAGTGCAAGTCTTTAAAGAGTGACCATCCCGGCTTGACCATACGGTCGGCGGATATTCATAACTTGCAGTTCAAAACTGACACGGAAAAGAACCTGATTCTCGGCACTGCCAGATTAGTGTGCCCGGTATGCCAGTTTGAACACACTGAGGACATGAAACGGCAGATGAACTTACAAGGCGGCTATATTCATCGGCATCCAGAACGGCTTAAAGGCAAGAGTCCACATTATGGTTTTCAGTGGGGTGTGTTAGCGAGTCAGTTTGAGGCGTTTAAGTGGGATAAAGTAGCAGCAGTACAGCTGGAGGCAGGCCACACCGGGAGCTTGAAAAAACAGATTCTCTTTGACAATTCATGGCGGGGCTTACCATTTCGGGAGCGCAAAGTCAATTCAACACAAGTCGATGCCATCCGGAGTCATTGCGCGGCAAAGTTGCCAGAGCCGGATACTATTGAAGGG
>JAAEMP010000275.1 GCA_024225445.1 Hyphomicrobiales bacterium
CCGTTTCTTGTTTACACGGAAGCATTTGATGGACCAATCCAGTTCACTCAGCAAGGCGTGAAACCCGGAAATGTTTTTGGGCGATCTGGTTGATCGGACAAGTTTTGCGCCATTACATAAACTGGGCAGATGGGCTGGATTGATTCACCAAAGGCCGGTTATTCACGCATTCTGGACAGCGTTATGCTTTTCTTGTTGTCATAAAGACCAAGGCGAAAACCATGCCTTGCCAGCAAACGTGAATAACCGGTCAAATACTTCCGTGCAAACAAGAAACGCTCTAGCCTTCCTCATATCGTTGCAATTTGCCGATCATCTTGTCTCAGCAATTTTCCTCACAGGCCCTGTGTAAAGCTCTCATATCCGGGATAACAACGGAACGGTTGTTTGCTATGCTGATGATCCCGGATTTTCGAAGCTTTGTCAGTTGTCTGCTCACGGTTTCAATTGTCAGGCCGAGGAAATCGGCGATATCTGCACGCTTCAATGGAATCTCAAATGAGACCGGGCTCATGGTTATATTCTTTTCGGGATCAATATTAGCCCCTATCAGATAGAGAAAACTGGCTACTTTTTCCGAAGCTGACTTACGCCCCAAAGTCATCATCCAGTTGCGTGCCTCATCAAGCTCCCTTAAAGACTGCTCATGCAAAATACGCTCAAGCTCTGGAGATTTCTGAATCATTGTTTCCAAAACAGACTTGGGAAAAGAGCAAACCCGCACATCGGTTACGGCTTCGGCGGTTGTTTCGCTTTTGGATTTAAATGGACGGCCAAGAAAATCCGGGGCAAATTGCAAACCTACAATCTGCTGGCGTCCATCAATCAATAATTTGGATAGTTTAACTACGCCGCTTAATATGTTCGCATAACGTTCAACCTGTTCCCCATTCGACACCAGTTCTTCCGATTCACTGTATATCGTACGATTCGTAAACTTACTCAGATAAAGCAACTGGTCAGGCGAAAGTACGCCACAAATCCCGCGATGACGAGCTTCGCAGGACCGGCAGACTACCGGAATTTCAGAATTGTGAATATCTTTTCTTTCTTCGCTCAACGCCTGTATGCCTTCACCAGTTTTGGGGGATAAATTCAATTCCGGTATGAATTCTACATTGCAATTAATTTACTTGATATTAGACTGAACACCAATCTCATAATACTTGTTTCTTAGCTGCTTTTCGCCGCATCAGCTTCTGAACCGGATATTGGGAATCAAGAAACCCGACCAGGAAATAATCCAAACCTCCAGCCGCAATAGTCCGTGCAGCTTGGTTTTTCTTCAAATTCAAAACGGATACTCCAATATTGGATGCACAATCAACCAAATTCCTGTTTATGGGTCTATGACCTAGCTGATACTGTATATAACGGCGAACCAACAAAAATGGAAACCACCATGAATTCGCGAATAATGATACTGATTATGTTCTCGATCTGGATACTGTTTCCAGTATCGCTGCTTCACGCCCAAACTACGACAATTCCGGATGGTGCCAAATCAACTCCATCACCTGCGGTAGCCAAAACGGTTAGGCAAGACAATATCGTCATATCAGATCATATTGCAAATTGGCGCGGTGTTTTGTTGTCGACCGAGCAAGCCCTGGCCCGTAGCGGTATGAATGACGATGATCTGGTACAAAAATCCACTGAAACCTCCGATATCCGAATTCAGGCGCTGGAACAGGGATTGAAAATTGAACCCCAGATCAAGCAACTGAAAGCTCAACTCGATCAATTGGGCTCTGCCCCAAAAAAAGATGAACCGGCAGAATCTGAGACAATATCGGCAAAACGCACTGAATTGGAAAATAGATACTCGATCCTCGATGGAAATTTGAAAGCTATTCGCCTGATCATCGTACGAGCCACCCAGATTGAAGAACAAATCACTGATAGTCGCCGGCAACATTTTGTCACTCAGATATCGCAACGCTCAAAAAGTATCTTCGATATCCGGTTATGGCAAAATTTCTGGAATGACCTGGATGGTTTTTGGCATCGATTTAATCTGCTGATTTCCGACTCGACCGCCGTAATGATAACCAAAATCGAAAAATCGAAAATCCTTGCACCGTTACTCCTCGGCGGGATGATTATTATTGCCGGAGCCGTATTATACGGGCGTCAAAGATATGTGAAGACAATTGACCATATTATTACCCACTCCAACGGCCAGCCATTCAACAATGAAATCAAGATACAGCTAGCCGGGGCTTCATTCGCCAGAAACGCGATAACCCCCGTTGGTGGCTTGGTGCTACTGTATCTTCTATTCACCTCCCTGGGTATTTTTACCCCCCGACTCGAAAACCTGATGATGGAAATTGCTTCCACATTATCCGCAATTGTCATAGCGCTGGTGCTGACCCGTACATATCTTGTTCCCAACAACCCTTCTCGCCGCCTCATTAACCTTCCTGATATAACCATCATCAAAATCAGCAATATCATATTGTTGGGAGTATTATTTATTGGCGGATTCAGACTACTCAATAAAACATCGATAATTCTGGCCAGCCCGTTTGAAGTATCGATTGCCCTGCGTGCATTACTGGCACTTAGCTGTTTCTTATGTGTTTCACTTGTATTGATCGCAGTTGCCGCTGATGACAAACCCGCTGATGACAAACCCGCCGATGACCAGTTGCCCGCAAACCGCAATTTTATCCGCTGGGGGTATCTCAAGCCTCTTTTTTGGCTTGGCTGTGTTGCGGGGATAATTTCACTGACTGCAGGATATCTGGCATTTGCGGTGTTTTTGGCCTGGCAGATCCTGATAGCTGCGCTGGTCTTTGCACTTTTGTGGCTTTGTATTGAATTTCTCGACTTCCGCCGCAACCGGCATCTCAGTGCTGAAAGTGGAAGATGGCGAAAACTGGCACACACAACAGGCTTTTCCCAGCAGGCTATTTTGCAGGGCGGCGTATTCGGGTTTGGCCTGGTCAAGCTATCGGCAGTCCTTGCCGCCGCGGTCATATTCATGATCTCCTGGGGATATCGTACCAGAGACTGGACGACAACCGCCGGTGAACTGTTTTTTGGCTTCAGAATTGGTGGTCTGAATATATCATTCTCGGCAATTGCATTGGCAATTGTCATATTTGTAACCGGGTATGTAATCACCAGGGCAATCCAGAACTGGTTGCAAATTCAGTTTTTGCCCACCACAAAACTTGATCCCGGATTGCGAAATTCAATTGCTACAATATTTGGCTATACCGGCATGGTAATAGCCGTATTATTGGCGGTTTCAGCGGCCGGTTTCGACTTGTCCAATATCGCAATTATCGCTGGAGCATTATCGGTCGGCATCGGTTTTGGTCTACAGAGTATTGTTAACAACTTTTTCTCCGGGCTGATATTGCTGGCTGAACGCCCGATAAAGGCGGGTGACTGGATTGTCACCAGTGGCGGTCAGGGCACGGTAACAAAAACCTCGGTGCGCTCAACTGAAATTGAAACATTTGATGGTGCCTCGGTCATTATTCCCAATTCCACGCTGATCACCGAAGCGGTAACCAACTGGACTCACAATAACAAACGAGGACGAATAATTGTCAGCCTTGGTGTCGGCTATGATTCCGATCCCGAACAGGTGCGTAATATTTTACTTGAATGCGCACAATCTCACAAACTGATTCTGCAAAAACCCGGACCCAGCGTATATTTCATGGATTTTGGCGCTGACGCCCTGATTTTCGAACTACGGGCCTATCTTTCAGATATCAACTATTCACTAACGGTCAAAAGTGAACTGCGTTTTGCCATAACAAGCTCGCTACGCAAGGCAAAAATTGAAATTCCCTATCCACAACGTGATATCCATATCAAATCTGCTCCGGAGAATTTTTCAGATATCAAAGGTGGGACGGAAAAAAAGTCAAAAAAATAGACAATTTAAGCTCTGTCAATCTTGATTAAGCGGTCTATCCAAATATTTGTTTCAGATTTTTTTTGACGCTCGTTCGCAATTTTGCTTTGCGCTCTATTGCTCTCGACACCTGCTCGATAGATGAATCCGCCTCAGTCCCGATGGGCAACACCAGCGAGCCCAATTCCATTCTCTGCTTCCAGATAGGATTAACAAGTTGACTTGAAGCTGCCGCCAGAGAATCTGCCCGAAAAAATTCAGACTCAGCGCCCAGAGCCTGTGATATTCTGAATATCAATAACGCTCCTGGAGAATAGTGAGAATAATTTTGATCAATGGCAATTTTCCATGGAAAATACGCGCCGCCTGACTTCAGCATTATCAGCGAGGCAATTGTTTTGTCTTCAAGTCTGATCGAATAAACTGCACTTTGGCCTGATTTTGCCAATTCCGTTACTGCTTGACGAGCAAATGCGGCAGTTTGTTTGGTGGTTAACATGGATGTACCCTGGCGTTTTTTCCAACCACTCGCTTCAAGTAACAAAAACTCTTCAAAACGCAGGATAATATCTTGATATTCATCCACCCGCTCCAGCACTAACTCGCCTGTTTCTCCCAATCTGCGTAATTGGCGACGATAATTTCTGCGCATTTTCGCATTTACTTCCAGGATATCAGATGACGGGTCAATCAAATTTCGTTGCAGCACCGCCCGGTCAGACGTCGAAATTTGTCGATAGGGCAAACGCGAATCATTGATTACATCACGCAGTTTTACGGCAAATAGGCCATCTAACGGGACATCCTGGAATACCAGTGTCGAAATCCCCGGATAAACAACCTGAGAAATCAACTGCAAAAACCGGTCAAGAACCTCTTCCGCATCCCGCTTGCTCACAATAGGAACCCCGAGTGGTGCATAATCGTGAGACCAGCACCGCCAGGTTTTTTTCCCCGGCACCCCGACACGTTCCTTAACTACAGGAAAATACATGCGCAGTAACCGTTGATTGTCAATGGTTTCCCAAACCGTCAGCAAAATCGTCTCCCGTGTGTTCATTCGTCCAAATGCTGCCGCCAGAAACGGTTTCTCGAAAAACGGGTTATCCTCCAGACAATCGTCCTGATATTTATCCAGCAGCATCTCCAGTTCCGGCGCAATTTTGGGTTTCGACAGTTCAAGGTCCCATTTACTGGAATCCATCGACACAATTGTCGCCAGTTTAACTCTGGGTATCTGACGCTTGTCTGGCTTGTCACGAAAATAGTCCATGTCTTGCTGTATAAAACTCACGTCACATATCCCTTCACCGCGGATTTTCTATCGGAGCTGAAAATAAATATACTGATGCCCAGTTTTCTGGAAGCAGCGACATACATCGCCGTCGTCTCAATGATCATCGCACTACTGGTTGCAATCGCCGCCCCGGAAATTCCAAATAACGGAATGAGAGAAACGTTCAGTATTATGTTGCAAAGCAGGGTGGCTGCCAGAACCCACATTACAATTTTTTGTTGTCCGGTCATTGCCAACAGGCTGTCCATTGGGCCAATAGATGCCCGCACGACAATTCCAACCGCCAGCACCAGCAGCAAATTCTGACCATCGATAAACACCGTACCAAACATCATCAGAATATATTTTCCAGCCAGCACCATGATCACGGCAAGCAATAATGTTGGCCAAAATGTCCAACGGGCAATTTCATTCGCATAATCCGACAAGCCTTTAATATCTTCCTCGGCGTAAAATTGCGAAAAATGGTGGGTTGATGCTGCCCGCAATGCAAAATGCACAAAATGCACCAGAGCCAGGCTTTTCAAAGCAGCAAAATAAATGGCAACAGATTCGGGATTCATAAATATCCCGATCAGGATAACATCGGCATTGAGTAACAAACCATAAAATCCGCCAGCCAAAAAAATCGGCAGTGAAATTGACATCCAGTAGCGAAACTGAAAAGTGTAATTTTTCCCTTTTTCAACATCGACGTTTGGCGATTTCAACCTGCCAAACTCGGCAATATTCAGCCGGATAATTCGCCGCCATAATATCAGCGACTGGAGAATTGTTGCAATAAAGGTCGCGATTATTGCAGAAAACAAAGCGGTGATGGCATTCGCCGGATACCCAAGAGCATAGGCAAACCCCATTACGCCCAGAATGCTCGCCGGACGCACAATGAAAGCCGGCCCAATTGCCGTCAATGGCATCTCGTAACTACGCGCAATGCCTTCCTGTATTTCTTCCAGCGCCATAAACGGCAGGCATATCAACGCCAGATAAAACAGTAATACTTTGATGCTGGTTATCTGTTCACCAAACCAGTACAGCATCTGAAATCCCAATATCGCCACTATTATCGAGGTAACAATGGCAAAGCCGGGCGCCACCAGCAGAATACCGCGCAAATGCCTGAAATCTTTTTGTGAGCGATACTCGGTCACAAACCGGATTACGGCAGTCTGCAGGCCAAAGCAGGATAAACCACCAAGCATCGTCGCAACCACCCATACCAGCACAAAGGTTCCATATTGTTCACTGCCCATCCAGCGGGCTAAAAATACCTGCAGGGCAAAGGCCAATATGGCGCTGAAGACACGAACCAAAAACACTATCATGGCCGCACGAGCGGATTTCCCGCTGGCGCTGTCGCTGGTCAGCTTGGTGTAAACAACACGCAATCTCGACGCCAGCCATTCACCCTGCGGCTCAGGCAGTCGGTCTTTCGTCAAGTTCAGCAAGTTCTCAAACAATTTTCACAGCCTGCAGTAATTTGACGCCATCAGGTGCTGCCCGAAACATCAAATAATTCCCGATATTTAGCTTGAGATTTGGGAGGGACCCGCGCTCACGCCACAGTTTCCACCGCAGCCTGTCACAAATCATTTAACATTCAGTTCAAATTGGACAGATATTTTCCTAACCGGAAAATCCGCCACCATCAAGAAATGCCTGCTCTTCAGCTCTGGTTTCACGCCCCAGAACCCCGTTGCGATGGGGAAATCGGCCAAAGCGGGCAATAATGTCGCGATGCTCTATCGCTGCCTTCAGTGAACCTTCCTCCCCCCCGGCACGAATGAGTTCAACGCACGCTTCCTGATCTGCCAGTTTTTCACTATGCATATAGGGCAGATGGAAAAACTCAAAAAGTGCTCTGGGCTGGTTGCCATTAAACCCCATTTTCACGGCATATTTGGCCAGCTCAAGTGCATATTCATCCTGTGCAAACGTTTTCGCGCTGCCCCGGTACAAATTTCTGGAAAACTGATCAAGAATCAGCACCAGAGCCAGACATGAGGAAGCCTCATTTCGCCAATCATCAAGATCACCGTCTGCCGCTGGTTGAAGCAAATCACCGAAGCGGTTTCTGATCTCTTCATCAAATTCAGCGTTTTTCCGCCACCATGCCGATGGCCCTGCCGCCAGCCAGAAATCCAGTATTTCTGTCACCTTTTGATTATCCATCTATGGCGCTCCTATAAGTCCAGGGTACAAATTACTGGCACATGATCAGAGGGTTTTTCCCAGCTTCGCGCGTCACGCAGCACCAGCAGATCACTTTGCAATGCCGCCAGTTCCGGCGAACTCCAGATATGATCAAGACGCCGGCCGCGATCATTTTTCCGCCAGTCTGGTGAACGGTAACTCCACCAGGTAAATAGTTTTTCTTCCGGTGGAATCTTGTTGCGGACAAGGTCCGCCCATCCCCCTTCATCAAACATCTGTTCAAGTGCCTCTGTTTCAACCGGCGTATGGGAAACAATCTTAAGCAATTGCTTGTGTGACCAGACATCATTTTCATGCGGTGCGATATTCAGATCACCAACCAGCACCGCATGGGTATCGTCTTTTTTTGCCCGCAATGATCGCATTTCATCAACAAAATTCAGCTTGTGTTCAAATTTTGGATTCTTATTGATATCAGGTACATCGCCACCTGCCGGCACATAGAAATTGTGCAGCATGATCGATTTCCCGCCGGCTTCAAGCCCGCTGGCTACATGGCGAGAATCACCAGCATTGCAATAGTCGGTAGAATGAATGTCGACCAACGGAATTTTTGATACGGTAGCAACCCCATGATATCCCTTCTGGCCATTCACTGCCTGATATTGATAACCAAGCTTATTGAAAGCCTTGGCAGGAAACAGCTCATTCATGCACTTTATTTCCTGCAGGCATAAAATATCAGGCTGATATTGCTGCAGGAAAGTCTCGACCATTTTGATGCGCAGGCGGACAGAATTGATATTCCAGGTAGCGATAGAAAGTGCCAAATTTTCAACTTTTCAAATTTGAAGAAAAAACCCGCCCAGATTGGATCACAATGGGGATTTTGGCAAGGCCAAAGACACCTTGGTTCAACGCCCGCAACCAAACAAACCCTATCCTCTCAATCTAACGATCCGCTTCGCTCTGATTGCGCTGGATCGCCAGTTGATTGATCTTGAAATAGGCTGCCGGAATTTCGACATTCTTTTCCACGTTAAAAATCATTACCGTTGTTTCCTTGCCCTGGGCATCCCTTATCACCCATTGGCGCAGATCAAAACTTCTCGGATCAAACATCATCGTAATAATCGAGTTGCCGAATATTTTTTCATCCCCCATGACAATTGTCGTCAGATCCTCATCGCGGCGCACTTCACGCACCGATTGCGGATCAATAGCCATTTTGTCACCCAGTACCAGTGAGAGCGGCGTTTTCCTCAATGGATAAAAATTCCAGGTCTTCAATTTTCGATTGTTGACAGCAACCGTTTTACCATTTGAAATAATCTTGATCGGGGTGGGATCCTGATAGACAAACCGGATTTTTCCCGGACGCTGAATAAAAAATTTGCCGCCAGTCTGGTTTCCCCGCGGGCCAAACTGGATAAATTCACCCGCCATCGTCGGAACATTGACAAAATGCTCGGCAATCTCCTTTACCGTTTCATCGCGTGTCAGCTGCTTTTCCGTTTTACCTGTCTGCGAACTGGCCATGCTGGTTGAAACAATCGTCAATAGCAGGCCTAAAAAAAAATTCAGAAATATTTTGCGCATCTTGAACCCGATATTGCTGGTTTGATTCGTATCCTATGGGAATATCAAATTTTCCTACAAGTGAAAACCGGCCATTTAGTGTCCAACCCCACAGCTGAACTTGCGCGTTATTGCAGAATTGGAGGGTATTGACTGGGATCGCTCCGAATACAGATTACAGGGTGGGGATATCAATCTGCCGCTCTTCAAAAAAGTCAGGCTAATACAAGATTTTAAATCGGATATGCATTTATTTAGGCTTGCCGGTCCAACGGCATGCAATTTCACGATAGTTGTTTCCGATACCTTCAAGGAAATCTATGAAATGAATGACCTGACAGGACTAAGGTTTCTTTCGGTTCAGGAGCCGGTTTAGGTTGGGAATTACGATACATAGTCGCCCGCGTGTCTTCCACATGAGCCACTACAGGAGCGTTAAAGGCAATTCTATTGGCCAAAAGCGTACATGGATAACAGTTTACCCTCAGGTCCGATTTCAAGGTTTTGGCTGACGCTTTCGTTCATAATAGTTGTATTGCTATCACTTTTTGCTTGTAAAACAAAATATGCTATCATATGTTGATTGCATGAACAGCAAGCAAAAGAAAACTCTTAATGCAGTTTTCTCAAAGCCAGCACCAAGGTCTTTGGAATGGAAAGACATTGAAAACCTTTTAATTGCCTGTGGTGCGGAACTGATTGAAGGAAGAGGTTCACGTATCCGTTTTACAAAATACGGCGTCGTGGCTTTCTTCCATCGTCCACACCCTGCAAAAGAGGCAAAACAATATCAGGTCAGGGATGCAAGGGAATTCCTTGAAAAAATCGGAGAAACACCATGAACACACTGAGTTATAACGGTTACAAAGCCAGAATTGAGTTCGATGAAACTGACAGTATCCTTATTGGTCATATTGTGGGTATCAATGATGTAATTGGTTTCCACGCTGATAGCGTTGCTGAACTCAAACGGGCCTTTCAGGAGTCTGTTGATGATTATATTGAAACTTGCGCGAAGATCGGCAAAGACCCTGATAAAGCATATTCCGGCAAATTGATGCTTCGCATTTCACCGCAAGTTCATGCCAATTCTGCACTGGCTGCCAAATTATCCGGCAAGAGTTTAACCAGGTGGGTTGAAGATACTCTCATAGAAGCTTCTGAATTACGTTGACAGGTTTTTGCGTTGGTAGGGTGTTTACCTGATTGATTGCGGATACCGATTACGTAAATTAGTCGTCGTTCTGATTAGCTGTGTGATCAAGAGATTTTCTTCTGGCTCCAAACAGTTTGCCGATCCATCCATAGACCATTATTGCAGCAATTATTGCTAACCAGATCAAAAAAGCAAACAATAAAAACACAAACTCAAATGAAGTACAGAGTTCATTGACGATACAATCCTCAGTTAGGAATGGCGACATGATTAAGTTAAACAGAACAATTGAAACCAGACTGTAAATTACCATGATTGCTACCCTCCAGTACCAAACGGGATATACGAAGTTCTGTTGATAAATCTCTCGCTCCTTTTGCTCAGCGAATTCATGCTCCCCTGTCGGATTTTTGATCACTACAACCGAGCTTGAAACCATATCATGGATTGCCTGATGTCTCTTGGTCACCAATACAAATATAAAAGATGGCAGCCCCAGTATCGATTTGACGATAAACCGGATTACGGCAAACAGAATGTTCAAATTCGCCCCGGTTTCCCTGTTCTGTATTTTTAAGCCCAGTAGCTGATGGCCGATGGTTCCTCCCATAGTAGCAACCAGCCCAGGTTCCAATATGAATATCGGGGTTACCACTATAGCTGCCTTTAATCCACCATGTATTGCAAGCGGTGTCACGCTCGATGCTGTAATGAAAAATACCGCCGTAAGAATGATGGAGTCGATAATTGCTGCCTGTATCCTGCGGTATATTCTTGGATATCGTAGTTTTGATTTGTCATCCGCATATTCATAAGTCCATAGTATTAGTTCAACTAACTATTTAACGTCAATTCGGGATAAGCACTCGCTAACTATATGAAATATAACGCAGCAGGTAGATGAAGGCCCTTTTGTAAGAATCCCAACCGGATTTTGCGGTATATACATGGTAAACTCGCTAGATGCGACAAAAACATCGCTCACCTTCGTCATTCTCTGGCTCGACCAGAAAATCCAGGCTGAGTATCGCTACTGCATTGATTAATAAGGGGATCTCATTGCTCGCTGGATCCCCGGAAACAAAGTCCGAGGATGACGAAACATGATTTGCAACCAATAATATAGAGTCCATTCTTATCCCGAATTGGCGTTATTTACTTGGAATTACAATGAAAGTGAAGAACTCCTGGTACCTGATTTAAATCCAGTATCATAGCATAGGTACAAAATCAGTTGAAAACCACTGGCCAGCTTAAATTGTCTCATCTTCCGCAGGAACCAGGATTTCTCTTTTCCCGGCATGGTTGGCACTACTGATCAACCCTTCCTGCTCCATGCGTTCAATCAGCGTCGCGGCGCGATTGTATCCGATGGAAAGACGTCTTTGGATATAGCTGGTTGAGACCTTGCGATCGCTTAACACGATGGCCACGGCCCTGTCATATATATCGGCGGAATCCGACATGCCGCCATCGCTACCGGCACCCTCACCGGCAATCTCTTCTTCCGTTTCCTCGGTAACCGATTCAAGATATTGTGGCGTTCCCTGGGTCTTCAGGTGAGCAACAATCTTCTCAACCTCATCATCCCCGACAAATGGACCATGCACCCTGGAAGTTTTGCCGCCACCGGCCTGATAGAGCATATCACCCATACCGAGCAATTGTTCAGCCCCCTGTTCACCCAAAATCGTGCGCGAGTCGATTTTTGAGGTCACCTGAAAGGAGATTCTGGTGGGAAAATTAGCCTTGATCGTTCCGGTAATGACATCAACCGATGGCCGTTGCGTCGCCATTACCACATGGATGCCGGCAGCCCGGGCCATTTGTGCCAGACGCTGGACCGTCCCCTCGATGTCTTTGCCGGCGACCATCATCAAATCAGCCATCTCATCGATAATCACCACGATAAACGGCATCGGTTTCAGATCAAGTTCTTCACTCTGGTAAATCGCCTCGCCGGTTTCCCGGTCAAATCCGGTTTGCACGGTTTTGGTAATGACCTCGTTTTTCTGCACCGCCTGGGCGAGGCGCGAATTATAACCATCAATATTCCGCACACC
>JAAEMP010000276.1 GCA_024225445.1 Hyphomicrobiales bacterium
ATTTGATTCACTTCACATTACGCACAGGAACAGCATCGCGAATATTGATATCGCGCTGAGGAAACGGAATTTCTATTTCTTCCGCTCTGAAGCGTTTCCAGATTGCCAGATAAAGTTTGCTTGTTACATTTGCAACGCCTCCTTCAGAATCATTTATCCAGAATCGTACCTGCAAATTGACGCTGGAATCGCCGAAACCTGTAATCAAACAAGTGGGTTTCGGGACTTTCAAAATCCTGGGCGTTTCATCTGCGGCAGCAATGCATTCTTCAATGGCCTTTTCAACATCTGTGGAATAGGAAACACCCACGTCGAGTTTCCGGCGTACTACCTTGTTTGTAAAGGTCCAGTTGGTAACCGGTCTGTCAATAAAGCTCTCATTTGGGATCAGGGTCTCAGTTCCATCGCGAGTGCGAACCGCGGTAAACCTGGCGCCCAAGTGTTGTACCCAGCCATAGGTTGAACCTGAAATCGTTTCAATTTCGATAACGTCGCCGGGTTTGATTGATTTATCCAGCAGTAGAATGATGCCAGAAATATAGTTGGATATAATTTTCTGGAGGCCTAAACCCACACCAATTCCGACCGCACCGGAAAATACTGCAATGGCGGTGAAATCGACACCCATCGTGCCAAGTGAAATAACGATAGCAAGGACGAGCAAAGTAATTCGGACTAATTTTGACAGCAGTACCTGAACGGATGGAGACAGGTCTTCACCCTTGCTGAGATAAGTGGTGACGTATTGAGAAATCAATATGGCAATCCAGCTTAATATGCCCAATAGCAAAAAGCTTTGTAAAACAGACAGAATTGAAATGCTTGATTGACCAATTCCTATAGTTGTATCGCTCAACCAAAGAATGGTTTGCGGCAACATTCCCATTATGAAAAGCGCTACGATTACCCAGGCCGTCACGGCAACAATTCGCGCATAAATGCGGTTTTTGATTATTCGCGATGCGATAGAGATAAATGCCCATGCGGTTACCAGTCCGGCTGCCGCTCCCAGTAAATAGCTTCTGCTTGGCCATGTTGTGGCACGTATAATGTAAACGTTCAGCCAAAGCCCGATCGCCAGTAACACGCTGAACATACGCCGGTAGGTAACCACCAGAAATTTCAGCAACCCCCTTTGACCTTCAATATTTCGCAATTGGCTTTCAATCAGCGGGCCAAAACGAACCGTAATAATTCTGGCGATCAGCATCATCGATAGCAATATTGCGAGCTGAATCAGTGCCCATGGGCTCAAGAACATATCAGGTGAAAAACCCATACGGCCAAAAAATCTGCCGATTTCAGAAAATTGGGGAATGCTGAATAGATGTTGCATGCCTGCCTCCTGATTCGGGTTGTTTTGATTATATAACAATGGAGAATTGTTACAAAGGCGAAGTGGAATAAACCTGGTGACCAGAATCGGCACATTATCACAATGTTGGCAGATGTCGGGTTCAGGAAATTCGGCCACATTAGTAAGGTTGCAGATAGTCAGGGGTGGAAATTTAATCCTAAAAGAATTTCTATTTCCACTTGCGCTTTTTCACATCAACAGTTATGTAAACATCAATTCAGAATGCAAACACAGCGCGATAGGCTATATATACGCTTTTCGCGCTTAAAATTGTGGGAAAACACAAAGAAATATTTGAAGTAATTATCGCCTTGTTTGCTGCGTTCAAGCTGATCAGTCGGTTTTTTTACCAATGATATTTCCCGAAAAGGCTTTTTGATGGCTTCGAAGACCAATCCGTTCACATTTTTGCAGCAGGTGCGTACCGAGGTTTCCAAGGTTACCTGGCCGACACGTGGTGAAACTGTGACGACTACGATCATGGTGTTTATCATGGTTATTTTTGCGGCTTTGTTTTTCTTTTTGATTGACCAACTGTTGGGTTGGGGTGTTGGTGCTCTTTTGAGTTTGGGTAGTTAGTCGTTTTAACATATTGATTTTAACTTCTAACCAGGCCGATTGGATAGAGGTTTCGAGGGAAAAGTAAAATTAGATCATGGCACACCGCTGGTACATTGTTCACGCCTATTCAAATTTCGAAAAAAAGGTTGCTGAATCCATTGAGGAACAGGCGCGTCAAAAAGGGCTTGAGCATTTGTTCGAAGCTGTGTTGGTGCCGACTGAAAAAGTTGTTGAGGTTCGCCGAGGTCGTAAAGTTGACGCAGAGCGTAAATTTTTCCCAGGTTATCTGCTGGTCAAGGTTGATTTGACAGACCAGGCCTATCATTTGATCAAAAACACGCCAAAAGTCAGCGGGTTTCTTGGGTCTGATAATAAGCCGCAGCCGATTTCTGAGGCAGAAGCTGATCGAATCCTTAATCAGGTTCAAGAAGGGGTTGATCGTCCCAAGCCATCTGTCTCCTACGATATTGGCGAGCAGGTTCGAGTATCGGATGGCCCGTTTGCCTCTTTTAACGGAACGGTTCAGGAAGTGGATGAAGAGCGCGCCAGATTGAAAGTGGAAGTATCAATATTTGGCCGGGCTACACCGGTTGATTTGGAATATGGACAAGTTGAAAAGCTTTAGTCCGGGTCTTTGAAAATTCCCGCATATCAATGTGCGGTAATTTCGAATTGATGTGGAAGGAATACCAGAGGGATGCCATCCTTTTGTCAGACCGCACCACGTCACTGCAAACGTCGGCAGGGCATCTTCAATCAGATGTCATGAATGTCGGCAAACTCTAGATGCGGAATGGAATGTTTCGCGATGAAAAATAAGGCAGAGAGAGTAAAATGGCTAAAAAAATCGAAGGATATCTGAAACTTCAGGTTCCTGCTGGCAATGCGTCCCCATCGCCGCCAATTGGCCCGGCTTTAGGTCAGCGTGGTCTCAATATCATGGAATTTTGCAAAGCATTTAATGCGAAAACCCAGGAAATGGAAAAGGGAGCGCCAATACCTGTGATTATTACCATCTTTGGTGACAAGTCCTTTAATTTTACCATGAAACAGTCACCGGTTTCCTTTTTCCTGAAAAAAGCTGCTGGACTTCCCAAAGCTTCCGAGGCCCCCGGTCGTGAAGTGGTCGGTAAGGTTACACAGGCGCAAGTCAAGGAAATCGCAGAAAATAAGATGAAGGATCTGAATGCCGTCAATATCGAAGGCGCGATCAAGATGGTTGAAGGTTCTGCCCGTTCAATGGGCCTGGAAGTAGTGGGTTAGACAGATGGCTGGAAAACGAATTAAAAGTGCTCGCGAGGGTATTGATCGCAACAAACGATATGATCTGGGCGAAGCTGTTGCCATGATCAAGGAGCGAGCGGCGGCAAAATTTGATGAGACCGTCGAAATTGCCATGAATCTGAGTGTTGATACACGTCACTCTGATCAAATGGTGCGTGGCGTGATCAATCTGCCAAATGGCACAGGACGCAATGTGCGGGTTGCTGTATTCGCAAAAGATGCAAAGGCTGAAGAGGCCAAAGCAGCCGGTGCCGATATAGTTGGTGCTGAAGACCTGATGACAGAAATTCAAGGTGGTAAAATTGATTTTGACCGCTGTATTGCTACACCGGACATGATGCCGCTTGTCGGTCGTCTTGGTAAAGTGCTTGGTCCTCGCAACCTGATGCCAAATCCGAAAACCGGAACTGTAACGCCTGATGTTGGTGAGGCTGTCAAAGCGGCCAAGGGTGGCGCTGTTGATTTTCGCGCTGAAAAAGCCGGTATTATTCACGCAGGTGTTGGCAAGGTTTCATTTGATGAAAAGGCTTTGGAAGAAAATATACGTGCTTTTATCGGTGCGGTATCCAGGGCTCGCCCATCGGGTGCAAAAGGCACATTCATTGAGCGTGTGACAATTTCTTCCTCAATGGGGCCGGGGGTTAAAGTTGATCCGGCTTCAGCCACGGAAGCTTGAAAATGCAAGAATTCGTCCGGCTCTTTAAAAAATGAGCCGGACAAAAGTTTTGACAGGAGTCTATTGATTTCTGGCAAAAACCTGTCCGAGACTGCAGGTGGGTCACCTTAATAGAGGTGGCGAGGGTACAAAGAAATCTGTGCCCAAACCACTTATCAAGCCTGCAATAGATTAGGTGAACGAATTTTGAAGGTGAGTAATCACCTGATCATTGGTTCAAACTAAACTGCCTTTGGTCGTTTCTCGTCATTGATTGATGTGGATGTGACTTTGGGGGACAGGAACCTCGAGACGTCGTCATGAGGTGCAGTGTCTCTCGACAGTGCAACCTGTTGGCGGCAAAGGCAACCGTTCTGTCTTTTGCTAGATGGAACAAAACGGAGAGAGTCTGTGGATAGAGCGCAAAAACGCGAATTTGTCACGACCATGAACGAAGTGTTTTCGAACGCTGGTGCAGTGGTTGTTTCACATTACACAGGTCTAACGGTTTCAGACATGGGCGAACTGCGTTCGCAAATGCGCGAGGCCGGAGGAACCGTCAAGGTAGCGAAAAACAGCCTTGCCAAACTCGCTCTTCAAGGTACGGAAGTGGAACACATTTCAGATCTCTTCACAGGTCAAACTGTGATTTGTTATTCTGAGGATCCTGTGACTGCTCCCAAGATCGCTGTTGAATTTTCCAAGAAAAACGAAAAACTCGTTATTCTCGGTGGTGCAATGGGATCTGACAATCTCGATGTAAATGGCGTGAAAGCTCTGGCTTCTCTGCCATCACTCGACGAACTGCGTGCGAAAATTGTCGGTATGGTTTCAACACCTGCCACCAGGGTCGCCACAGTCGTTGCTGCACCAGCAACTCAACTTGCTCGTGTCATCGGTGCGTATGCCAAGAAGGATGAGGCTGCATAGCTGTCATTCGCAATTAACAAAAGTTTGAACTGATAAGGAACTAATAAAATGGCTGATCTTGCCAAGATTGTGGAAGACCTTTCTTCCCTCACTGTAATGGAAGCCGCAGAGCTTTCAAATCTGCTTGAAGAAAAATGGGGCGTTTCTGCTGCCGCGCCAGTTGCTGTTGCAGCTGTTGCTAGTAGTGGAGAAGAGGCTGTTGAGGAAAAAGACGAGTTTGATGTTATTCTTACCTCTGCTGGCGAGAAGAAAATCAACGTTATTAAAGAGGTTCGCGCTATTACAGGCCTGGGCCTGAAAGAAGCAAAAGATCTGGTTGATGGCGCTCCAAAACCCGTCAAAGAGGCAGCTTCCAAAGCAGAAGCTGAGGAAATTAAAAAGAAACTTGAGGATGCCGGTGCAGGCGTCGAACTCAAGTAATATAGATATTCCGGTTATTGCCGGAATCTAAAGAAACTGGCTCCGGATTCGTCTGGAGCCAGACGCGTACTGGTTTTTCGTATTGAAGAGCCTCAGTACGTTCAGTCGATGTTGCTGGGTTGAATGCAGAACATACTGACTGAATCCAAGTTGAGTAAGCGTAACCCGTTGGTTATTTGACCGACATAGTACAATTCGAGCTGGACTGATTTTCTGATGTCACAATAGCCGGTAGGATGGGCTGTTGTGAGACAAGTTGATATTCCAGCTGATAACATCGTATAGCCGCGAGGAGCAAAAATGGCTCAGAAACACGTATTTAATGGCCGTAAAAGGGTTAGAAAATTCTTTGGAAATATTACTGAAGTGGCAGAAATGCCAAACCTTATTGAAGTTCAAAAAGCATCCTATGATCAATTTTTAATGGTTAAAGAACCCGAAGGCGGTCGTGAAGATCAGGGGTTGGAAGCGGTTTTCAGATCCGTATTCCCCATTTCTGATTTTACCGGATCATCCATGCTGGAATTTGTACGGTACGACTTCGAACCTTCCAAATATGATACTGAAGAATGTCGCCAGCGCGATATGACTTTTTCGACACCTTTGAAAGTCACTCTCCGGCTGATTGTTTTCGATATTGATGAGGAAACCGGCGCCAAATCTGTACGTGACATCAAGGAACAAGAAGTATTTATGGGCGATATGCCCTTGATGACCGGCAATGGTACATTCATCATTAATGGTACGGAACGTGTGATCGTGTCACAGATGCACCGTTCTCCTGGTGTGTTTTTCGATCATGACAAGGGAAAATCCCATTCATCTGGCAAACTTTTGTTTGCCGCTCGTGTTATTCCCTATCGCGGTAGCTGGCTCGATATTGAATTTGACGCAAAAGATGTTGTGCACACACGTATTGACCGGCGTCGAAAAATCCCCGTGACGTCGCTGCTGATGGCACTTGGACTCGATTCTGAAGAAATTCTTGCTACATTCTATACTTCAAAAATCATCTCTCGTTTGAAAGATGGCTGGAAAGTACCTTTTGATGGTGAAAGCCTGAAAGGTACAAAAGCTGAAGCTGATATGGTTGATGCCAAAACCGGCGAAGTCGTTGTCGAGTTGGGCAAAAAGATCACTGCTCGCACAATACGCCAGCTGAAAGAAGGTAGTTTAAAAGAACTGAAAGTTTCTGACGAGCAGGTTTTTGGCATGTATGTGGCCGAAGATATCGTCAATACATCGACCGGTGAAATTTACCTGGAAGCTGGAGATGAACTTGATGAAAAGGCGATTGAGGTTCTGGATGAGGCCAAAATCAAAAAACTGCCAATCCTGAATATAGACCATGTCAACATTGGCGGGTATATCAGAAACACCCTGGCGGTTGACAAAAATCAAAACCGTCAGGATGCTTTGTTTGATATTTACCGGGTAATGCGTCCGGGCGAACCTCCAACAATGGAATCAGCTGAGGCAATGTTTACATCATTGTTCTTTGATTCTGAGCGTTATGATCTTTCTGCTGTCGGTCGGGTAAAAATGAATATTCGTCTTCAGCTTGATGCTGAGGACACGGTTCGCGTGTTACGCAAGGAAGACATTGTTGAAGTTGTCAAAACACTGGTCGGACTTCGTGACGGTCACGGTGAAATTGATGACATTGACAATCTTGGCAACAGACGGGTGCGTTCTGTTGGCGAATTGATGGAAAACCAGTACCGTATTGGCCTTTTGCGCATGGAGCGTGCGATCAAGGAACGTATGTCTTCGATTGAAGTCGATACGGTCATGCCGCAAGACCTGATCAATGCCAAGCCGGCAGCAGCAGCGGTACGTGAATTCTTCGGTTCTTCACAATTATCACAATTTATGGACCAGACGAACCCTTTGTCTGAAATCACCCATAAGCGACGTCTGTCGGCGCTTGGTCCGGGTGGTTTGACGCGTGAACGCGCTGGTTTTGAAGTACGTGACGTGCATCCTACCCATTATGGGCGTATTTGTCCCATTGAGACGCCTGAAGGTCCAAATATTGGCCTGATCAATTCTCTGGCAACTTTTGCCAGGGTTAACAAATATGGATTTATCGAAAGCCCGTATCGTAAAATTGCCAAAGGCAAGGTTACCGATGAGGTGGTTTACCTTTCAGCGATGGAGGAAGCACGTTTTCATGTTGCCCAGGCCAATGCTGATCTGGATAAAAAGGGTGCCTTCAACAACGAATTTGTTACCTGTCGTCATGCCGGGGATGTGATGATGGTGCCTCGTGAGAACGTCGAACTGATGGATGTTTCGCCCAAGCAGTTGGTGTCTGTCGCTGCGGCACTTATTCCATTTCTGGAAAATGATGATGCGAACCGCGCTTTAATGGGTTCAAACATGCAACGTCAGGCTGTGCCGCTTGTTCGTGCAGAGGCACCGTTTGTGGGTACCGGCATGGAGGCTATCGTGGCACGCGATTCTGGTGCCGCAATTGTCGCCAAGCGTACCGGGGTAATTGATCAGGTTGATGCAACACGTATTGTTATTCGTGCTACTGAGGAGCTGGATCCGGCAAAATCAGGTGTGGATATCTACCGATTGCAGAAGTTCCAGCGCTCAAACCAGTCGACCTGCATCAACCAGCGCCCATTGGTGACAGTTGGTGATAGAATTACCCAGGGTGATATTATTGCTGATGGTCCCTCAACGGATCTGGGTGATTTGGCTCTGGGGCGCAATGTGCTGGTGGCATTCATGCCCTGGAATGGTTACAATTATGAAGATTCCATTCTGCTTTCCGAACGCATCGTTCGTGATGACGTATTCACTTCAATCCATATTGAAGAATTCGAAGTCATGGCACGTGATACCAAGCTTGGACCGGAAGAAATCACACGTGATATTCCCAATGTTTCTGAAGAGGCGATGAAAAACCTTGATGAAGCAGGCATTGTCTATATTGGCGCGGAAGTTGGACCGACCGATATTCTCGTTGGTAAAATTACACCAAAAGGCGAAAGCCCGATGACACCTGAAGAAAAACTTCTTCGGGCGATTTTCGGTGAAAAAGCTTCTGATGTGCGCGATACTTCAATGCGTATGCATCCAGGCGGGTTTGGTACTGTTGTTGAAGTGCGGGTGTTTAACCGTCACGGCATTGACAAAGACGAGCGCGCAATGGCGATAGAACGTGAAGAAATCGAGGCTTTGGCAAAAGACCGTGATGATGAACAATCAATTCTGGATCGTAATGTTTACGGTCGCCTGGAAGACATGCTGCGTGATAATGTGGCGGTTGCCGGGCCCAAAGGATTCGGGAAAGGCAACAAGGTTACTTCAGAGGAACTGGAAATGCATCCGCGCTCCCAGTGGTGGATGTTTGCAGTCAAGGATGAAAAGCTTCAGGGAAAAATCGAAGCGCTTCGTAATCAGTATGATGAATCCAAGTCTCAACTTGAAGCATTGTTCATGGATAAAGTTGAGAAAATTCAGCGCGGTGATGAATTGCTGCCGGGTGTGATGAAAATGGTAAAAGTTTTTGTCGCCATCAAGCGCAAGCTGCAACCAGGTGACAAAATGGCTGGCCGGCACGGTAACAAGGGTGTGGTTTCGCGTATTCTTCCGGTGGAAGATATGCCTTTCCTCGAAGATGGTACCCATGCAGATATCGTGCTCAATCCGCTCGGGGTTCCAAGCCGCATGAATGTCGGTCAGATCCTTGAAACCCATCTGGGTTGGGCCTGTGCCGGGATGGGACGCAAAATCGGTGATTTGCTGGATGTCTATCAATCACAGGGTGATGTCAAACCATTGCGATCCACATTGGAAAAAATCTACGGTGACAACGAACGCAACGAGCCGGTCAAGGACTATGATGAAGCTTCGGTAGTGCGTCTTGCCGATCAACTGACACGCGGCGTTTCTATTGCAACTCCGGTGTTTGATGGTGCCCATGAGGCTGACATTGTAGAAATGCTGAAAGACGCCGGGCTTGATGCTTCGGGCCAGTCAACGCTTTATGATGGTCGTACAGGTGAAGCTTTCGACCGGCAGGTGACAATGGGCTACATTTATATGCTCAAATTGCACCATCTGGTTGATGACAAGATTCATGCCCGTTCAATTGGACCATATTCACTGGTTACCCAACAGCCACTTGGAGGTAAAGCGCAGTTTGGCGGTCAACGTTTTGGCGAGATGGAGGTGTGGGCGCTTGAAGCTTATGGGGCAGCTTATACACTTCAGGAAATGTTGACTGTGAAGTCAGATGATGTTGCCGGTCGAACGAAAGTCTATGAAGCTATTGTACGCGGAGATGACACTTTTGAGGCTGGTATTCCGGAAAGCTTTAACGTTCTGATTAAGGAGATGCGTTCTCTTGGTTTGAATGTGGAGCTGGAAAATTCCAAAGACAGCATTGTTGACGACATAGATGAAGATGGAAATATTTTGCCTGACGCAGCGGAATGATTGTCACGCCGGAGCGAAAGCTCCGGCAGTGGCTGCAGGTGTTAACCAGTGTTTGATCAGTACGTTAGTCGCATAAATTAGTTAAATCAGCGGTTTGTTTTCGAGTGAATGGAAAACAGTTTCGCTCCTCTACCCGGGCCATGCGCCCAAGGAGTAAAAGCATGAACCAAGAGATCATGAATATCTTTAACAATCCAGTCCAGTCGCAGAATTTTGATTCCATCAGAATCACCATAGCTGCGCCGGAGAAAATTCTCTCCTGGTCGTTTGGCGAAATCAAGAAGCCTGAAACAATCAATTACCGGACATTCAAGCCAGAACGTGATGGTTTGTTTTGCGCGCGTATTTTTGGGCCGGTCAAAGACTATGAATGTCTTTGCGGCAAATATAAGCGGATGAAATACAAAGGCATTATCTGTGAAAAATGTGGTGTTGAAGTCACATTGTCGCGTGTGCGCCGTGAACGGATGGGTCACATTGACCTGGCAGCGCCCGTTGCCCATATCTGGTTCCTGAAATCCCTGCCAAGCCGGATTGGCTTGTTGCTTGATATGATGTTGAAAGACCTTGAACGTATTTTGTACTTCGAGAACTTTGTTGTTACAGAGCCAGGTTTGACTGCGCTAAGCGAATTTCAGCTCCTTAGTGAAGAAGAATACATGCAGGCGATTGAAGAATTTGGTGAAGATACATTCACCGCCATGATCGGTGCAGAAGCAATTCATGAAATTCTGGCCAGTCTCGATCTTGAACAGATTGCGGTTCAGCTTCGCACAGATTTGGCAGAGACAAATTCGGAATTGAAATCGAAAAAAATTACGAAACGCCTGAAAGTGGTTGAGGCATTTATTGAATCGGGTAATCGAC
Organism: Hyphomicrobiales bacterium; assembly: GCA_024225445.1. Lineage (GTDB taxonomy): Bacteria > Pseudomonadota > Alphaproteobacteria > Rhizobiales > Rhizobiaceae > JAAEMP01. The sequence goes on from JAAEMP010000276.1 coordinate 10,530, forward strand.
CAGAATGGATGATCATGAAAACCATTCCGGTTATTCCACCCGATTTGCGCCCACTGGTTCCGCTTGATGGCGGCCGGTTTGCCACGTCTGACCTGAATGATCTTTATCGTCGCGTGATTAACCGCAACAACCGTTTAAAACGACTGATGGAACTGCGCGCACCTGATATCATCATTCGTAACGAAAAACGCATGTTACAAGAATCTGTCGATGCCCTGTTTGATAATGGGCGACGTGGGCGCACGATTACAGGTGCCAATAAACGGCCGCTGAAATCGATGTCTGACATGCTGAAGGGAAAGCAGGGCCGTTTTCGTCAGAATTTGCTTGGTAAACGGGTCGATTATTCAGGTCGCTCGGTTATTGTTACGGGGCCGGAACTGATGTTGCATCAATGTGGCCTACCCAAGAAAATGGCCCTTGAGTTATTCAAGCCGTTTATCTATTCACGTCTGGATGCAAAAGGGTTTTCTTCGACAGTAAAACAGGCGAAAAAACTCGTTGAGAAAGAACGACCGGAAGTTTGGGATATCCTTGATGAGGTAATCCGTGAACATCCTATCTTGCTCAATCGTGCGCCAACTCTCCACCGTCTTGGTATACAGGCTTTTGAACCGGTCTTGATCGAAGGTAAAGCTATCCAGCTTCACCCGCTGGTATGTTCTGCTTTCAATGCTGATTTTGATGGTGACCAGATGGCTGTTCATGTACCGCTTTCGCTGGAAGCCCAGTTGGAAGCGCGTGTATTGATGATGTCTACCAATAACATTTTGCATCCGGCTAATGGCCAGCCTATCATTGTACCCTCACAAGATATGGTGCTCGGGTTGTTTTATCTGTCAATTGTTGCTGATAAAGAGCCAGGAGAAGGTATGATTTTTGGCGATATGGGTGAATTGCATCATGCGATTGATACCGGGGTTGTGACATTACATACAAAAATCAAGGGCCGTTACAAAACGGTCGATGAAGACGATAATGTGATTTCGAAAATTTATGACACCACGCCAGGTCGCATGATTATGGGTGAGCTTTTGCCCAAAAATGCAAATCTGCCTTTTGATATCTGTAATACAGAAATGACCAAAAAGAACATCTCCAAGATGATCGATACAGTCTATCGTCATTCCGGCCAGAAAGACACGGTCATTTTCTGTGACCGTATCATGCAGCTTGGATTTGCTCATGCCTGTCATGCCGGGATTTCATTTGGTAAGGATGACATGGTTATTCCTGATACCAAAGCTGGTCTAGTTGCTGAAACCCAGGCGCTAGCCAAGGAATACGAACAGCAATATAACGATGGTCTGATTACCCAGGGTGAAAAATACAACAAGGTTGTTGATGCCTGGGCCAAATGTGGTGACAGAGTTGCTGATGAAATGATGGGCCGTATTAAAGCGGTTCAGGTCAACAGTGAAACCGGTCGTCAGGAGCAGATGAACTCAATCTACATGATGTCACATTCAGGCGCACGTGGCTCTCCGACCCAAATGAAGCAATTGGCGGGAATGCGCGGTTTGATGGCGAAACCATCGGGTGAGATTATTGAAAGCCCGATCATCTCTAATTTTAAAGAAGGACTGACTGTTCTTGAGTACTTCAATTCAACCCACGGAGCCCGTAAAGGTTTGGCGGATACCGCTCTGAAAACGGCGAATTCGGGTTATCTCACCCGTCGTCTGGTTGATGTTGCTCAGGATTGTATTGTCAATGAACTGGATTGTGGATCTGAAAATGGCCTGACAATGCAAGCGGTTGTCGATGCTGGGCAGGTTGTTGCTTCCCTGGGTCTGCGTATTCTCGGACGAACAGCCGCTGAAGATATTGTTGATCCGGAATCGGGTGAGGTGCTGATTGAAAAAGGTACAACGCTTGATGAACGTGATGTGGATATTGTCGAAGCAGCTGGCGTAAAGAATGTCTTAATCCGTTCCGCACTTACATGTGAAACCCAGAATGGTATCTGTGCCAAATGTTATGGACGTGACCTGGCCCGCGGTACTCCTGTCAATATGGGGGAAGCGGTAGGTGTTATCGCAGCACAATCAATCGGTGAACCTGGAACTCAGCTTACCATGCGTACTTTCCATATTGGTGGTACAGCACAGGTGGTGGATTCTTCATTTATTGAGGCCTCATTTGAAGGGGTGGTGAAAATCCGCAACCGGAATATGGTTCGTGACTCCAGCGGCAACATGGTCGCAATGGGTCGTAATATGGCAATCATTGTTGAGGATCCCAAAGGCAACGAATTGGCATCTCACCGTGTCACCTATGGTTCGCGTATGCATGTTGATGATGGCGACAAGGTCAAGCAAAGCCAGCGTCTGGCCGAGTGGGATCCGTATACCCGCCCAATTCTCACAGAAGTTAGCGGTATCGTTGACTTTGAAGACGTGGTGGATGGCATTTCGGTATCCGAAAATGCCGATGAATCAACAGGCATCACCAAGCGCGTTGTTGTTGATTGGCGTACAAATCCTCGCGGAGCTGACATGAAGCCTGCTATTGTCATCATGGGTAAAAACGGCGAAGTCATTAAACTCGACCGTGGTGGTGATGCAAGATTTGTTCTTTCAGTTGATGCAATATTATCGGTTGAACCGGGTGCGGAAATCAAAGCCGGTGACGTTCTTGCGCGAATTCCAATGGACAGCGCAAAAACAAAAGATATCACCGGTGGTCTTCCACGGGTGGCTGAATTGTTTGAAGCGCGTCGACCAAAAGATCATGCGGTTATCGCTGAAATAGATGGTACGATCAGGTTTGGTCGAGACTATAAAAACAAACGTCGCATCTCCATTGAACCGAGTGATGAGACAATGGAGCCTGCAGATTATCTTATTTCGAAGGGGAGACCTTTCCACTTGCAGGATGGTGACCCGATTGAAAAAGGTGACTATATCATCGATGGCAACCCGGCTCCTCATGATATCCTTGCTATCAAGGGGGTTGAGGCGCTTGCATCTTACCTGATTGATGAAGTCCAGGAAGTATATCGTCTGCAGGGGGTGATCATCAATGATAAACATATTGAAGTGATTGTTCGTCAGATGTTGCAGAAGGTTGAAATTAGTAACGCTGGTGATTCCGGTTTGATTTCGGGTGAAACGATTGATCGTATAGAAATGGATATTCTGAACGAAAAACTGCTGGAAGAGGGCAAAACACCTGCTTGCGGCAATCCGGTTCTTCTGGGCATTACCAAGGCCAGCCTGCAGACACGCTCATTCATCTCTGCTGCTTCTTTCCAGGAAACAACACGAGTTCTGACAGAAGCTGCAGTTGCTGGTAAGTCTGACACACTTGATGGCTTGAAAGAAAATGTAATCGTGGGCCGTCTTATTCCCGCAGGAACTGGCGGATCAATGAACAAAGTGCGTAAACTGGCCAATAAGAGAGATAACTTGATAATAGAGGCTCGCCAGCAGGAAGAAGAGGCGAAAGCCAATGCGATACTTACTGATTTGAGCGGAGAGGGTGAAGCTGCAGAATAATTTGCAGGCAAATTAACTTTCTTCAACCAATTACGCCGTGAAACATTAATTTGTTCCACGGTGTTTTTGTTTGTGTCTGGTCATGTTTGGAATAGGGTCAGTTGTTAGTGTGCGTTTGGGGAACCCCACCTAACAGCTGTTGATAGCATGAGTTAGTGTCCGCTTCGAATAAGTGGACACTTGCGGGGTGCGTAAATTGGCTAAGAAACGGGTACGGCGGACTTGGAGCGATGATGAGAAGCGCTCGATATG
>JAAEMP010000277.1 GCA_024225445.1 Hyphomicrobiales bacterium
TCTGGTTTCACTATTGGAGGATCTTGGAGTCTACACCGGCAGGATTGGCGTGGAGATGGATAATTACTATTTTTCTGCCGCCAGCATGGAAATACTACGCAATAAATTACCGAATGCCAGATTTGTCGATGCAACCAGCCTTGTAAACTGGCAACGGGCGGTAAAATCAGCGAGGGAACTCGAATATATGAAACGTGCCGGCAAAATCGTTGGCAAAATGCACGAACGTATTCGGGAGAAAATGGAACCGGGAATGCGAAAATGTGATCTGGTGGCGGAAATCTATGATGCGGCTATCCGGGGAACACCTGATTATGGTGGTGATTATCCAGCCATTGTTCCGTTGTTGCCGTCAGGCGAGGGTGCGGCGGCGGCCCATCTGACTTGGGATGATACACCAATGAAAACAGGTGAGGGTACGTTTTTTGAAATTGCCGGAGCCTATCGTCGTTATCATTGTCCTTTGTGTCGTACTGCTTATATCGGCAAACCGCCAGAGAAGTTTCTGGAGGCTAATAAAGCGGTATTGGAAGGACTGGAGGCCGGAATAGAAAAGGCACGGGCCGGCAATGTCTGTGAGGATATAGCCAATGCGTTTTATGCAGTATTGAAAAGGTACAATATTGAAAAGGACAGCCGATGCGGTTATCCGATTGGTCTTTCCTACCCGCCGGATTGGGGTGAACGCACCATGAGTCTGCGTTCTGGTGATCAGAGTGAACTCAAAACAGGAATGACATTTCATTTCATGACCGGTTTGTGGCTGGATGGCTGGGGGCTTGAGGTAACTGAAAGCCTTGTGATTGGTGAAAATGGAGCCGAATTGCTCGCCGATGTGCCGCGTGATCTGGTGGTGATCTGACAGTGGAATCAACAACCGCCAAAGCCATAGAAA
>JAAEMP010000278.1 GCA_024225445.1 Hyphomicrobiales bacterium
AATCCAGGCCAGCATCGGGATCATTGCAATCTGTCCAAGCGGCGATTCGATTGCGGTGTCCAGAATGGCAATAAAGCGCGCATCGACGATGCCGCCGGTCAGAGCCTGTGTCCAGTTATGAATACCGTAATACAGCCCTATATTTGGCAGGGATAGAAGTCCTGCTGCGATAGTCAGCAAAATGATAATTTCGGCAATAGAACGTGTGGCCATGAAAGGCCTCAGCAAAACCATCCCGACCAGCGTCAAACAGGAAGTGATCAGGCTCAATATGGAGAGAAATTGCTGGTCAAATTTCAGCACATCAATTTCAAACCAGATTACGCCAGCACCTGGCGAAGGGGTTGCCCTGAACATGAATATAATGATCGCCGTGCCCACCAGGGCCTTGGCAATAACGGGATCCAGTTCGCGGATCAGGCGGGACATCAGGAATAGGACAATTATCATTGATCCGGCAAATATTAATTCCTGCCCATAGGTAAAATCACCCAGTCCCATGATCAGGGTGAAGATGACAAAAGCTGCACTGCCGCCGAATATCCACCAGTTTGGCCGAGTCTTGTCTTTCGATTGATTAAGGGCGGCTTCAATCTGCGCTTCATCGATATTCTGCTTGCGCATCGATTTTACCCGTCTGCGCAACATGATTTGTCCCAGTACCACACCGGCTATCGAGATCAGGGGAATGATCAGAGCTGCAAGATAGATCATCGAATAGATTTCAATTTTTTCCGGCTGTGTCATGCTCTCCACACCGGAGAACATGAAAATATTCAATGCAGCCACCAATACAAATCCGCTGATAATTGCAAACCTGCCGAGGGTCTGCATGGTTGTGTGCATGGATTTCGACTGTTGTTCACTATATTCTGCACCACTGTCATCCAGTGACGGTACGGCCTCTACAGTCATCGCATCGGCGACGACATCCTGCACCACATAGCCGACGGGCGCCAGCAAAGCGCTGGTCACAAACCAGGATTCGATACTCATATATGCAGCAAGGTGATCGGGATATGCGATCAACCCGTACATAACCAATATACTCAGCGTAATCAGGCTTGCGCCCACATATACCAGTACAGATTTCCACCGCCATATCAAATCGACCAAATGACCCAGTGGCATTTTCAGTGCCCACGGAATACCTGCCCAGAAGGCAAGACCGGCAAGAAAAGTCGCTGACAGTCCCAAATATTCCTTGACGAAAAAAGTTCCGACTATTGCCGTTAATCCGGAAATTCCGGCAGCCAGGTAAACCATTAGTGGTGGCAGGTATGACCATCGCATCTGATGTATCAGCCCGGTGGTTGCGCCGGAAATGCCTGTTTGGGCTGCGGATTTGTTCTGGTTCATAACCTGCCTCCGCCGGCTTTTCTATCTGCCTGTCGCTGGTGTGCGGGTTTTACGCTTTCCGCTCACTTTTTTCGGCAGGGAAGTTGTCAGTGCGGGGAAATCCGTCGGTGTTACAGTTTCATTTTCCATCAACAGTTGAGCCCCGGATTCAAGGTCATTTGCGCGTTTTTTCAACACACTTTTAGCATTTTCGTAAGCATCACTGATCAAATTGCGTACTGCAAGATCAACTTCTCTTGCTGTTTCTTCCGAATAATCACGGGGTTTGACATTCAGAACATTGTCACCAAGGTAACTGGAACGTTGCTCATCCAGCACCGCTTGTCCAACTTCCTGGCTCATACCAAACCGCGTGACAATCTGGCGGGCAATATCGGTGACTTTTGCCAGATCATCAGCGGCGCCCGTGGACACATCACCAAATATCAGATCTTCGGCGGCACGGCCTGCCAGCAGAACCGCCATGCGGTTTTTGAGTTCATCCGTGGTGATCAAAAAACGGTCTTCGGTCGGACGCTGCAAAGTATACCCAAGAGATCCGATTGATCTTGGTATGATGGAAACCTTGTGAACCGGATCGGTGCCGGACAGGGATGCAGCGACAAGAGCATGTCCCATCTCGTGATAGGCTACCCGTTCTCTTTCAGATGGGTTGAGCAGGCGGCTTTTTCGTTCGGATCCCGCGACAATCCGTTCCACAGCCTCGGTAAAATCCTCCATGGTTACGGTTTTGGCGCCACGGCGCGTGGCAAAAATTGCTGCCTCATTGACCAGGTTTGCAAGGTCAGCACCGGTGAACCCGGGAGTAATGCCGGCAATCTTGTCCGGATCAACATCACGTCCGACAACAATTTTCCTCATATGAATACTGGCTATTGCTGCCCTGCCGGAACGATCGGGCCGGTCAACCACAACCTGTCGATCAAATCGGCCGGCGCGCATCAGGGCCGGATCAAGAATTTCCGGCCGGTTGGTGGCTGCCAGCAATACGATGCCCGATTGTGGATCAAAGCCATCGAGTTCCGCCAGCAATTGATTGAGGGTCTGCTCTTTTTCATCATGACCGCCAAAGCCACCCGCCGAACTTCGCGCTCTTCCCAGCGCATCCAGTTCGTCTATGAAAATAATGCTGGGTGCCGCTTTGCGAGCCTGTTCGAACAGGTCACGAACACGCGCCGCGCCAACACCAACAAACATCTCTACAAATTCTGATCCCGAGATGGAAAAAAACGGTACGCCAGCCTCTCCCGCAACCGCGCGTGCCAGTAATGTTTTACCGGTACCGGGTGGACCAACAAGCAAAATGCCCTTCGGCACATGGGCACCCAGTGTGCTGTATCGATCCGGATCTTTAAGGAAAGAGACAATTTCCTGAAGCTCCATCTTTGCCTCATCAACACCGGCAACGTCGTCAAAGCCGACGCCGATATCAGTTTCCACATAGACCTTGGCTTTCGATTTGCCGACATTCATCATGCCACCAAAGCCCTGCCTTTGTGCTATTTTGCGAAAAACCAGCATCCACAGTCCAAAGAACACCACTACCGGTACTATCCAGGAAAGTAACGTGGAGATGAAATTGCTTTCCCGGGCACCTGTAAATTTTACGTCATGTTTTTCCAGTTCAGCAGCAAAATTCGGATCAACCCTTAATGTGGTGAAATATTCCTTGCCATCACGTGGGCTGACGAATTTTCCTTCAATCCTGTTCTCGGTGACGGCGATTTCTGCAATTTGCCTGCTATTCAACAATTGTTGAAATTCACTGTAGGAAATCTGCATTGTCGCCGGACTTCCAACCAAAAGCTGGATAAACATGACCGCCAGTAATACAAACAGGAAATATCCAAAATTAAACGTGTGTTTCTTGTCCATTGAGGTGTTCCTTGAGATGCTGTAGCGCGTTTGAATGCTATGCGATATTCGCCCAAATCTCGTTTATGGGTCTGTGACCTGATCTAATCCCTGTTGCTTTGACTAGTATCGTACTATTTTCAGCCCCCTTCAAGACATGGGCTCCATCGGTTTGTTTATTTGTACAGGTATTCAGTTTACACGATGACAACCAGCCGCTTGCCCGTCGGTTATGGTGCCGCATATCGGGGCTCTAACGATTTTGTCCATTGCAATAACGGCAAGGTGGCCTTTTGTTTTTGAAGGCATCAAAACATCCGCAGCTGGCGAGAATTCCTTGAGCCAAATTAGAGCCTGTTGATATCTGCAGGTTCAACTCTGTGGGTATGACAACAAACACATGCCGAAAAAGAAACGTGACGATCTACAATGGATTGCCGTTAGGATAATAAACAACCCAATTGCGCTGGAATTTGATTGAATGATATTGTTGTTAACCATTCCATTTCGCAATTAGTTAAAGTTTATCATATAGGGTGGCGTGATCGGGCAGGAAAATTATTCTTGTCGCATGATGCGCTCCCGGTCCTCGGATATTTACGAGATGCTTGGTTTCGGAAAAAGCGGTTTGCACCGCTTGTGTTTGATTCATGCTCCAACCGCAGTTGGATTGCACGTTTCTCGAAATCTAGTCTTTAACATATGGGTACAACATTGCGCAGCCGGGATTCGCGAGTCTCCGCGAAAATCAATTATTCAATTATTGCAACGCTGATTACCATTGTTTTGGTCGGCGTTTTTTTGGATATTCAAAACCAAAAAGTAGCCGAGCAACAAATGAGAGCGGAAGTACGCAATCAAATTGGATTGATCCGTACAAAACTGGAAGGCAATATAAATAACAATATTTACCTGGTTCGTGGTTTGATTTCCACAATTCAAACAGAACCGGATATGAACCAGGACAGGTTTGCCGAACTGGCCCAACATCTGCTTAAAGAGCAATCACAATTGCGAAATGTTGCGGCCGCACCTGATTTGGTAATATCCTTGATGTATCCGATGGCAGGTAATGAAAAAGCCATCGGTCTTGACTATCGCAAAAATGATAAACAGCGGGCAGCCGCCCTGCAGGTGCGTGATCAAGGGCATTTCGTCCTCGCCGGGCCGGTAAACCTCATTCAAGGAGGGCAGGGCTTTATTGGTCGTTTCCCTGTATTCTCAGTAATCGATGGTAAAAAGCTGTTCTGGGGAATTGTTTCCGCCGTCATTGATGTGAAAAGACTTTATCAAGACAGCGGTATTCTTGATGACAATTTGCCGATCGATATCGCAATTATGGGGAAAGACGCCTCTGGTGCACTCGGCGATCAATTTTTTGGTCATGGGGAGATAATGCAAACCCGCCCGGTTTTCGCTGATGTTGTCATTCAGAATGGATCCTGGCGTATCGCCGCCATTCCAAAAGGTGGGTGGACTGTTCCTTTTAGGGAAATCTGGATCAATCGATCGATTATTATCATTGCCGGAATACTGATACTTCTGCCGATATTTATCACTGGGCGTTTTGTCAATCAGCGTCGAAAAAACTTTAACGAATTACGTTTGCGCGAGGAGCAGTTGGAGCGCCTTTCCAAGCGCCTGGAACTTGCACTTGATATTTCAAAGGTAGGTGTTTGGGAGATGAATCTTGGTACTGGCAAATTGGTCTGGGATGAAAGGATGGCGGAGCTATATGGCTTGCCTTCCGATGGCGAGAAACACAACTATGAAAATTGGGAAAAAGCGCTTCACCCGCACGACTTGAAACGCGCTCGTCAAGATTTCCAGACCGCAATTGAAAGAAAAATAAGGTACCATTCGGAGTTCAGAGTTATCAGAAGTGCCGGAGATGTACGAAATGTCAGAGCGATTGGCGCTGTTTACGATGAGGCCAATGGGTCGTCTCGGATTATAGGTGTTAATTGGGATGTGACCGCAGATGTTGCACTGAACGATGACCTCAAACGCGCAAAATCTGAAATGGAGATCAGAAATACTCAAATAATGTATGCCAAATCGAGAATTGAGCACCTTGCCTTGCACGATTCTCTTACTGGAATACCAAACCGTAGATTTCTTGATGATACATTGAGTGAACTGGCGGCAAAGAGCAAGCAGGACAAATCGAAAACGGCATTACTTATTGTTGACCTGGATCGATTCAAGCAGATTAACGATACTTTTGGCCATGCGACTGGTGATGCATTACTGATACACGTTTCGGGTATTTTAGAATCCTGTGTTCGCGCAGCAGATTTTGTTGCGCGCATCGGTGGCGATGAATTTGTTATTGTTTGTGATACTTATAGCTGTTTGGCAGATTTGGAAATTTTAGCCAACTCCATTATTACCAAAATGAAACCACCAATGTCTTACAATGGAAAGGAATGCCGGTTTGGAGTTAGCATTGGCATATCAAGCGATGGGTCCTCAAATATGGATCCAAAACAATTGCTGATTAATGCTGATCTGGCACTTTACCGAGCAAAACGGCGTGGTCGTAATTGTTTCGAGTTTTATTCTGAAGACCTGCGCATCGAATCCAATCGTAACAAGAAGGTTGCTGATGAAATCCACCGGGGAATAGAGCAAAATGAATTTATTCCATATTACCAGCCGCAATTTGATGCCAAAACCGGATTAATCGTCGGCGTTGAGGCGCTGGTGAGGTGGAATCATCCGCGAGATGGCATATTGGCCCCATATAGATTCATGAATATCGCGGAGGAAATAAGTATTTCATCTGAGATTGATCACAGTATCCTGGAACAAACGCTCAATGACTTTGATCGCTGGCACCGATCAGGGTTTCAGGTTCCAAAAGTATCAGTCAATGTGTCGCTGCAACGACTCAGTAGCGAGAAATTGCTGGATAATTTGAGTCAACTGGATTTCAGGCCTGGCACATTATCTTTTGAATTGGTGGAATCGATATTTCTCGATGAGGCCGATGATATCATTTTAAATAATATCAACCGGATAAAAGAGATGGGTATTGAAATTGAAATTGATGATTTTGGCTCGGGGCATACCTCAATAGTGAGCTTGATAAATCTTGAACCAGCCCGCCTGAAAATTGACCGTCAATTGATCATACCGGCAATTGATTCACCGGCACCACTTCGCTTGGTGGAACTAATTATTGAAATCGGCAAATCTTTAAATATCGATGTTATTGCGGAGGGAGTGGAAACGCTGGATCACGCCCGCCTGCTTCGTAAATTACGGTGTAGTGCATTACAGGGATTTGCATTTGCCCGGCCAATGTCCGCAAGTGAATTTGAAGATTTTCTTGACAGTGAACTCAAATTGACTGGTTGAGAATAGTTTGAATTACACCATTTTTCCCTCAGAAAACAGATTTTCACTGAAACCGCGCACTGCACAAATATTGTATAAGTGAAGTCAAATATCTGCCAAAATTCCCATAACGTGAGATCAATAAAATCGCATTCGCGAAGGATTGTTAATACTCTTAATGCCATTCCCCGAGCGTATCTTCTTTACACGGAAGCATTTGATGGGCCAAACCAGTTCACTCTGCAAGGCGCATAACCCGAAAAGACGATCTGGCTGATCGGACAAGTTTTGCAACGCGGCAGATGGACTGGATTGGTCCCCCAAGAACCACGGTTCAGGCCGGTATTTCACGCTTTCTGGACTTTGTTATGCTTTTCTTGTGGTCATATAGACCAGGGCGAAAATCATGCCTTGCCAGTAAACCTGAAAAATCGGTCAAATGCTTACGTGTAAAGAAGACCCGCTCTAGAAATGCCGATCTGTAATTTTCCTGGCGTCAGCAGAACGCAGAATATTTCAATACCGGGTCGAGAGGTATTGTACCATCCCGGATTCACTCATATAGCGATTGTTACGAGTGTGTTGTCACTAACGACCGTTGGTGGTACTGGGTATTCACCAAGCGAATGGCCCTTGAAGCGAAGAAATGCTTCTTCCGGTTCGAGCACTTCGCATTCAGCAACGCCATCTTCTGATACATTCGTTGGATCAAGATAGCGTCTGCCATAAGCGCCCTCGTCATCATCATTGAAAACAGTAGTATCATATCCGCGTGCGTTCATCTGGAAGATCACAGCCGGACCACCCTCACCACTGAACCAGTGTACATTGCGGCTCCATTCAGAGGCCTGAACCACATCTCCGGGCCCCAGAATAGCATCGCGCACCAGACGTATCCTGAGTTTGCCATCATCTGAGCGTTCAACACGTTCATATTCGCGCAAATGAATTCTTCCTGACACAATAACCTGGGTGGAAACCAGATTGTGGTGCTGGTGGGGAGGTTGCGCCTCGTTTTCGTTGACGCGATAGAAAAGGATTGTGTAGCGGCAATTGTCCGTATGCCTGCGCACCAGCCAGCGCTGCTCGTCTGAGCCTGCTGCAATTGCAATGTCGTCAGCGAAAGCTTTGGAAAGGCGAACATTCTCGAAAAACGCCAGGGACACCTCCTGGAACTTTTCGATCGATATTTTACCACCGCGAAGGCGTTCAAGAATTTGGAAAAAATCATCGTCAATTTTTTCGTTTATTCGCATGAGTTTGGTTCGAATACGCGGGTTTTGTGTTTGGTCGGCCGGCATTATTGTACCTCTTTTTTTATTGGCCAATTGAATTTGATCAGTTTGACTGTTATTGAATAATGGGGATTTCATTGACTATGCTGCAATATATTCCCGGGGCGGCGATTCGTCAATGTGACAGATTATGTTATCGGCGATATAATCGCGGAAAAATCAGCTCACCAACGGTGGAGGTAATAGTCCACTTGATGAAATTGAGTGTAATTTGAGAATTGTTTATTTGATATAGGGGGCGCAATTGGCCAGACCAGAAAAGCACGTATTTGTTTGCGTACACGAACGACCTGATGACCATCCGGATGGTTCATGCAGCATGAGAGGTTCCAGCGAAGTTGTTGATGGTTTCGCAAAAGAATTCCAGGAGCGCAAATTGTGGGGAAGGTTTAAGTTGAATACCACGAGCTGTTTTGGCGCCTGCGAAAACGGACCGATCGTGCTCGTCTATCCCGAGGGAGTAATGTACCAAAAAATTGGTGCCAAGGATGTCAATGTCATCATCGACAAGCATCTGCTTGGTGATGAGCCTGTCGATAGTCTGAGAATCTCCAGGGACAAATGGGATTAATCATGTAACCACCGATGAACCAAAAGCAAAATATGTTTTCACTCGGGCGGTAGTTCGTCTAGATTCATATAGCTGGCACCGGCAACTATTCTGCCTCCAATCTTTAATCGGTGGGGACCATCGGCAGGCAGTGCTTTTGTGTTGATTGCATAACCATCCATTGCCGAATTATTGAAATTGGGTAGGGGATGTTTAGCGACAAGCGTATCAAAACTGACCCTGCCCATTGTCTCCAACAAAGGGAGATCCACACATCGGGAAAGTGGTTTTGCCAGACTGAAACCATTGGTAATAGCCATGTCCAGTGGCAACAGTTTACTTTCAAATGCGCAGCAATCTGGCTTATCAGAAATATTTTTCACGCTCTTTGGCAATATTGATTGAATCACCATGTTGATATCAGGCCTTGATTGCCCCATTGGCGATTTGCTTCAAGAGCTTTGAGTTAAGAATTTCAACATAATTGCTGTCATCAATCCTGATAAGGATTTCCCGTTCCAGTCTTGCGATCGCCCGACTCAAAGTTTCCTGGCGCAGGCCCAGATAATCGGCAATATCGACCCGGTGTAACGGCAAAGGAATGCTACTCTTCTTTTTGCCTGGCACAATGCGATTGGTGCATTCGAAGAGAAACGCCGCAGTTCTTTCAAGCGCGGTCTTTTTTCCAAGGTCAGTACAATGCTTGATCATGCAAAGGTTTTGGCGGGACAAATTTTGCTGAATGCTTTGCTGCAATGAGCTGAATTCCTCTGATGCATTATCCTCATTATTCAATTCGCACCAGTAACCTTCCAGATGGGTGAGAGCGATCAGGTATCCATTTTTGTATCCGTTAAAAATTTCATTCTCAACAATGTCCTTTGACACATAAAGTGCTGATATTGATCTGCGCCCGTCGTTAAGGAGATTTCGCAAGCCTGCAATGCCTCTGGAAATGACAAACATGCTATTGTTGCTCGGAGGATTTTCAATCACATCATAACGCTTGAATGGCACCGGTGGTGATTGTTGTGTTAACAAAGAGTGATTGAGAATGCCGGGCCGCCTGGAAATGCCAGTATTTTCTCGCGAAGGTTTTCTATTGCTTTTCAACATCAGAGACATCTGAAAATTCCAGTTAAATTTCCACAATCGCCAACCTAATAATAATCTTGAATATCTACCTTGATCCAGGTCAAGATGTGTTATCCTGACTGTGATTAAAATGGCCCGGTCAAATGTTGACCAGGCTGAAACTGTTTTCGATGCTGTTTAAGGGTGTGAAAAGAGGTTCAGAACCGGGTTATTGAATATTGAGGAGAGGCTTGATGAACCGCGAACTTGCTACAGATGCGGCGAAACAAAGTTCAGAACCAAAACTGTTTGCAGCCATTTCCTTTGATGGTGGTTCCGAGATTGATCAACTTATTGAAGAAACGATACAGTTGTTAAAAATGAACGGGATTCGTCTGGCCGGCTATCAACTGCATGAGATGAGTCAAAATGCAAATTGTTGTTCATCGCTCCATTTGGAGAGCATTTCGAATGGAAAAATCAGCCGGATTTCACAGGAGTTGGGATCAGGATCAAGCGGTTGCCGTCTGGATCCCGCCGCTCTTGCCAACCTGACAAATGTTGTTTGTTCCGAGTTAACTCCTCAAACTCAGATGCTTATCCTTAACCGGTTTGGCAGAGGCGAATCAGATGGCCAGGGTTTTAGAATTGCTATTGAGAAAGCGATCGGTATGGGTATTCCGGTATTAAGTGCTGTACGACAGGAATATGTCGAATCCTGGCGTGATTTTTGCGGTGAATACGGAATAAGAATTCCTTCACGATTCCCTTCGATCATCTCCTGGTGTAATGAGGTGCTTGGGTCAGACATCAAATTGGAAAATTATTAGAGCGACCTGCGCTTAGGTAGAGCCATTTGACCTGCCTGAGCGCAGGTCGCTCTAGGTCATAGACCCATAAACAGGGTCGAAATGGCGATAAAACTACAAAAATATGCAAGGAAAGTGTGCGCGATGGGCTTGTTGCCCATTCAAGCGCTTTGACGCAGCAGATTGAAGCAGTTTTACCGTCCTTCGGATATGACCAATTTGTCCAGCAACAGCGTTGCAGGTTCTTGAAAAACAAAAGGTTTCCCGCGAACTTGCGCCTTGTACCTGAACAAATTGATTCATACCATTTCGATCCTGTTTATGAGTCTATGACCTAGTCACCTGGAACTGAAGTACATGGCACATAGGACGCACTTGCAGGGGATTGGGCAAGGAGTGGATTGTGCGGTGCAAGCCAGCATAAGCAATCCACGACGCTGTTCCCGAGCCTCTGCAAGTGCGCCTTTGGTCACCATAATCAACCTGTGGACTGCGTCAACATCACTTGACGATGGACCAGCATCGCCTGCGCGATGTTTCCTAGCCACAGATGGATTATGGATATCCTATATGCCATGTACTTCAGTTCCAGGTGACTGGCATCCGCAAGGTGCCAATGTCGTAATGTTTCGGTCCGGTTTATCGAAGCCAACATGCGCGTTGATCATAAACGAAAACCGAGTCGTATTGGCTATTCCCCAGACCATTCCTCTCTAGGCTCTGATCTGCGATATTTCGGGGGAGCCGATGCTTGTCGTGTCTCCACCGCTTTGAGGGGGGTTATATGCAGCACCCCCTTGTGGCCTGCAACAATATCAGCCTCCACGCCGTACAATTTTCTTATCAAAGGGGCTGAAAGCACTTTGTCCGGCGCACCATCAGCAACTATTTTACCCTGTGACATGCAAATCAAACGATCTGCACATTTGGCTGCGAGCGATAGATCATGCATGGCGGCAATGGCTATGGTGCCATTTTTTCGACAATGGTTGACCACCCGATCAAGTACGATAAGCTGATGGCGCAAATCAAGGGCCGCGGTTGGTTCATCCAGCAATAATATTTTTGGATTTCGGAACAGGGATTGGGCAAGATAGACCAACTGGCGTTGCCCGCCGCTGATTTCATCAAGGGTTCTGGTTTCAAGGGTCTGCAAACCAAATCCCGTCAATATCCCGCTTGCCGCGGTTTGTAACGACTGGGAAACCTGCAACCCCAGGGAACGCAAGCGACCGAGCAGAATTACCTCGATAACGGTAAGCGATGAGGTGGCACCGGTATCCTGTGGCATATAGGCAATGGAACTGCCTCTTTGCTGGGGCATGACAGGTAGATCATTAGATATTGAAATTTCGCCTTTGGCCGGAATAATGCCTGCAATACCCTTTAAAAGGCTTGATTTTCCCGTTCCATTTGCTCCCAGAAGCGCGGTAAAACTGCCCGGTTCCAGCGAAAATGCTAAATCCTTCAGTACCGATACGGGGCCATAATCAACACATAGTCCAGATACTTTAAGCATTACCAATGCCTTTTCTTTCCAGCGAGAATGAGTGCGAACAGGAAGGGTACGCCCACAACTGCAGTAACAATACCAATGGGAACCACCGCGCCCGGTGAAATGACTTTAGACACAATTGATGCACCCACCATCACCACGGCGCCCATAATGCCCGAGAGCGGCATAAGCAGTCTTTGATCCTCTCCAACCAGCATGCGGGCGATATGGGGAGCAACAAGACCGATAAAGCCAATGGTGCCGACAAAGGCGACGGCTCCAGCGGTTAAAAGGGAGACAATCACAAAAATCTTCAGACGAAGGCGGTGAACATTTATCCCAAGGCTTCGCGCCCGTTCGTCGCCAAGACGCAAAGCGGTTAGTTTCCATGAGTCCATTGCCAGCACGAGTACAGATATCAACAAGATGCCGCCGGAAACTGAGACGGAAAACCACGTGGCTTTCAACATGCTGCCAAATAGCCAAAAAACAATTTCCTGCAAAACTTCCGGGGATGCGAGATATTGAATCAGTGATTGCAACGACTGAAACAAAAACAGGGTGGCAATACCGGCAAGGATCATTACCTCTGCCGTGACGCCTCGAATATGTGCGAATCCGTAAACCAGCAGGCAGGCAAAACCAGCCATGGCAAAGGCGGCAACCGGCACTGTAAAATCCGGCAAAAACGGTAGCTGCAAGCCGAATAATATTGTTAAGGCAGCACCAAATCCGGCAGCCGCTGAAAAACCCAGTGTATAGGGACTGGCAAGCGGATTGCCCAATATTGTTTGCATCTGAACACCGGCAATACCAAGCGATGCACCAACCGTGATCGCCATCATGGTCATGGGGAGCCTGATGGTATGTACGATGATATAAACCATCGGATCAGATGCTGTTTCAGGCAAAACCAGGGAAGCTAGAACATCAAAAATGTTTAGAAAGGCCGGTCCAACCAGAATGTCAATTATAACGATTGCTGCCAGCGCGATACCTGCACTCGCAAGCCAATGAAACCGGCGCGTCACCAGTTGGCGATAAGTACCTATCGTTTGAGATATATCGGTCATGATCAGTTCAATTTCTAGCATGGGCGATACTTGATACCGCCCATGCTGATTGCGGTTACATGTTAAGCTTGAACATGAATACACCTTCGGCCGCGACAGGCAGATAGGTTTCATAGAACTTGCGGTGATTGGCAACCGGATCAATGTCGATGAATGCTGTCGGATAAAGCACTTTGGCGATGTATTGCAGGAAGGTGAAATCGTAGAGGGTGCGTGCGCCGCCATGATAGACAGCGTGAACCTCACTCGTTTTCAACGCATCAAGATTGTTCCAGCCAGGACGCTTGGTGTATGGCAACAACCGTTCCCGGGTCAGTTCAGGCGAAACACCAAATCCCATTACAACGGCATTTTTTCTTTTAGCCCAATAAGAACCGGCAACAAAAATTGCCTGCGGATTTGAGGCCAAAATAAATTCCGGATTGAGTGGCGTTGATCTGCCGACCTGACCAAGAGCAATATTTCTTCCCCCTGCAAGGCCGATCACATTGCCCCACATATGGTCTGTATATGTGTTGCCGAATTCCCCTGCGCCCTTGTTGCCAATCTCGACATATACTTTTTTTGGATCGCCTCCGGCTTTTTTAATGCGGGCCTCGACGTCTGCAACGGCGGCGGCGTATTGGTCGGCGAGTTTTTTGGCACGTTTCTCGGTTCCAAGAATCTTGCCAATCATCATCGTACCGGTAACGTGCTTCTTTACGGTTTGGGCATTATAATCTGCCACAACTACGGGAATGCCCGCCGCTTCCAGTTTGGCAACAGTGCCGCCTAATGCGCGGAACTGCCAGGCAGCAATAATGGCCACATCAGGCTTTGATGCAATGGCTGTTTCTATTGAAAATGTGCCTGCATCGACTTCACCAACATCAGTAATTTTGGTAATTTTCGGGTTGACCGCTACATAGGTCTTCCACTGGGAATTACGCCAGTCGTGCCAGGCTGATTTGGATATGGCAACAACCCTGTCAAAGGCATCAGGCCCGCCAATAGCATAGAAATCTTCGAAATAAAAGCCGAGCAAAATGCGCTTGGCGTCAGCAGGTACTTCAATTTTTCTGTCCAGTGTATCGGTTACAGTAATGGTTTCAGCCTGGGCGGCTGACAAATGGATAGTCATGCTGACGGCAATCACCGCCAGACTTGTAAACAGTCTGCGAAACATTGTGGTTTCCTTTAAACAGGTAAATATAAATGATCACCTGGCTGGCCAGATGATATCAGTAACTATGAATTGCTGTTTAAAGGGGAGGTGCGCGGCTATGAAAATATACGCTTGCATTTTGCTCTGCGCATTTGTGGTTATCAAGAACCCAGGATACATTGCTGGCAAGTGTTGAGGGAACCGCTTGCCAGGCGGTTGGAGCATTCAATGGTGGCAATTTGTCGAAATGCATGCACCACGCACAGTAGTTTTCTCCATTCGGAGAATCTTGTGGCAGAGAGCCGTCGGCATTCAGTGTTATGCGCTCAAACCCGGAACCGGTACAAACGATGATTGTGTTGGAAAATTCGGATTCGGACAGCGCATCTGCTGTTGATGCGCTTGCAGGCAAAAACACTCCTGTCATTACCAATTGCACGAGCACCCAGACCACAACAGGGATCAGGCTTAGATCGCTAAATTTTCTCAAACTCTTGAACACGGGAATAATTATCCAACAAAATTGTTTTATCATTAGAATATGCCAACAAAAACAACGATAATATAAGAAGTTTGGTTAGGCAAGTTGTGAAAATCAATATCCAGCCAAATACTTGGAGGTATTCGGCCAACCCCTTGATGGTCACCCGAATCCGAAGCGAACAAGGCAGTCTCAAATGGCCCTACCTAAGCGCAGGTCATGCTAGAAGCAACTCGGTCATTTGGACGAACAGATCAATGACAGCTTCCCATATCATTTGCAAATTGGCTCTGTTTTGTTCATGGTCCAGTATGAGCCAACCGCAAATTCGATTGGGATAATTGGCCTGTATTGAATAGCCACTTATCTGTCAGTAGCACATCAGTTGTCGTCTTTCCTGTAGCCATGAAGTCCGGTTCATATAACGCCCTCCTGCGAGGGCATCTTAAACCGGACAATTCATGTGCTACATAAAGAGGACAACTGATGTGCTACTAACAGATATAAAACGGTTTGTTGCTTTTAAATATGTAATACGGTACGCTAATACCTATATTGAATAGCAAAATTGAAATCAGGAAATTAACAAATGTCTAATCCCCTCAAAGCGGGTATCTCGGTCAGTCGAAATTTCACGGTCGATAAAGGCCGGACAATCGGCTTTATGGGAGAAGATGCCCGGGTCTATGCAACGCCCTCATTAATCACCGACATAGAACAAACATGCCGCGATCTGATTGTTGAGCATGTGGGGGCGGATGAAGACTCAGTCGGCTTCAAAGTCTCAATTCTCCACACCGCACCTACTTTACTTGGTATGGAAGTAACCGTCACCGCGACCATTACCGAAGTTGATGGAGCCAAGGTTGTGTTTGATGTTTCTGCGAGTGATCCGCTTGATGCGATATGCAGTGGAAAACATGAGCGATTTGTTGTGAATATTGAAAAAACCAAGCAGCGGCTATTGGCAAAGGCTGGGAAAGCGGCAGATATTGGATAATTCCAAAAAGGACGCCGTTTTATGAAACTTTCCGACAAATCGTCTAAAACTGAAGTCTCCTCTTATTGTTATCAGTGTGTTGCGGGTCCTGACCTGATAAAGATCGATATTAAGGACGGTGTAGCAACCGGTATTCGCCCCAATTTTTCTGCAAGCGAAATTCATCCCGCTGGCGGCAAGGTTTGCGTCAAGGCATTTGGTCTTGTTCAAAAGACCTACAATCCCAATCGGGTCCTCACCCCGATGAAACGCACTAATCCAAAAAAGGGGCGTGATCAGGACCCCTGTTTTGAGCCTATCTCATGGGATGAAGCGTTGGAAACTATTGCTGAAAAACTCAACAAGGCCCGCGATGATGGCCTGAGTGACAGTTCAGGTTTTCCTCGTGTTGCGGCAAGTTTTGGCGGAGGAGGCACCCCGACATCCTATATGGGGACGTTTCCGGCATTCTTGTCTGCCTGGGGCTCGGTTGACATGAGTTTTGGCAGTGGTCAGGGTGTTAAATGTTATCATTCCGAACATTTATATGGCGAGTTGTGGCATCGTGCGTTCATCGTGACACCAGACACTCCCTTATCTGAACTGGTCCTGTCTTTTGGCACCAATACCGAAGCCTCGTCCGGTGTTTGCGGCGTCAAGCGCCACGCCGATGCTCGCGGGCGTGGCGCTAAACGCATTCAGATTGAACCCCATCTTTCAGTCACCGGTGCCTGCTCGGCCCAGTGGATTCCGATCAAACCCAAGACTGATGCTGTGTTCCTGTTTGCAATGATCCATATCCTGTTACATGAGGAGAAACGCACAAGGCTGGATATTGCCTATCTGCGAGACCATACATCATCACCTTATCTCTTGGCACCCAACGGGTTTTATTTGCGTGAAGAGAAAAGTCTCAAGCCGCTTGTCTGGGATATGAAGACCGGCAAAGCGGTAGCCTATGATACACCGGGAACCGAACCGGCACTTGATGGCACTTTTACCGCGTCAGGTATTGAAACTGGAGCAGATGAAAAAAGCTGGAGTCATGAAAATGTAAAATGCCAGCCCGCCTTCACTGAACTTGTTGACCATGTGCAATCTTATACCCCTGAATGGGCTGCAGAAATTTGTGATGTTCCGGCGAGTACTATTCGCGATGTTGCGACCCAATACCTGGATCATGCCCATATTGGCGAAACTATTGAGATTGAGGGAATGGAGTTGCCCTTCCGACCCGTTGCTATTTCACTTGGTAAAACAGTCAACAACGGGTGGGGGGGCTATGAGTGCTGCTGGGGACGCACTGTCATGGCCTGTCTTGTTGGTGCCCTTGAGGTGCCCGGCGGTACGCTTGGCACGACTGTTCGGCTTAACCGCCCCGCCGGTAATCGCTGGAGCAGTGTGACGCCGGGACCGGATGGTTTTATGTATTATCCGATGAACCCGACCAGTAAGGAAGAATGGATTTCACGTTCTCCCTCCCGTCATTCCCATAGGACGCTGGTACCATTGGCAGCTAATTCACCCTGGAGCCAGGCCCTGGGTCCGACTCATCTTGCCTGGATGCAGCAACAGAAAGGTTTTGATCACCTGCCTGAACCTACCCAGCCGGATGTGTGGTTTGTCTATCGCACCAATCCGGCGATTTCGTTCTGGGATACCGGTGCGATTGTCGATGTGATGGCAAACTTCCCGTTTACAGTTTGCTTCGCCTATACCCATGATGAAACCAATCATATGGCCGATATTTTGTTGCCGGAATGCACTGATCTTGAAGGTTTGCAATTGATCAGGATTGGCGGCACCAAATATCAGGAGCAATTCTGGGATTATCAGGGTTTTGCCTTGCGTGATCCGGCAATAAAAGCGCGTGGTGAGGCGCGTGATTTTACCTGGATATCGACTGAACTGGCAAAACGGACCGGTTTGCTGAAGAAGTATAACGCTGCCATCAACAAAGGTGCAGGTGGTGTACCGTTGCGCGGTGAAAATTATGACTTTTCCCTGAGTGAGGATACCCCCCATGAAGTGGAGGAGATCTGGGACACCATTTGTCGCGCTGCCAGCGCAGAAGTGACTGATGGAGAGCAAAGCCAGGGTCTTGAATATTTTCGTGAACATGGTCACAGGGTTAAAAAATTCTCACGCCAGCGCTGGTATCTATACCCTGAAATGATCCGTCAGGGACTGCGTTTTGAACTGCCTTATCAGGAGAGGCTGTTTCGTATCGGCCAGGAACTGGGAGCACGGCTGCATGAGCAGGGCATCACCTGGTGGGACAGGCAGTTGCTGGAGTATGAACCGATGCCCAAATGGCATGATTTGCCAGGGTTATGGGAGCGGGCACTTTCCACGCGTTTCGAAATAGATATTGATGACTACCCCTTCTGGCTGATTACTGCGCGTTCGATGCAATATGCCTGGGGTGGCAATGCCGGATTGCAAATGATTGATGAAGTTGCCAAAAACATCGCCGGACATGGCGGTATCATTATGAATCCGCAAGCGGCACAAAAGCTGGGTTTGTCGGATGGTGATGTAGTAGAGGTCAGTTCACCAATCGGGAAAACCAGCGGCGCGGTAGTTTTGCGCAATGGTATCAGACCCGATACGCTATTGATGATTGGCCAGTTTGATCACTGGGTAACGCCCTTTGCCAAGGATCTACCCTCTCCCAGCATGAACAGCTTGACTCCAATGATGTTGGAATTGACCGATGCAACGGGATCAGGTTCTGATCTGGTCAGGGTTGCGGTCACCCCCGTTGGAGGCAGATCATGACGCGTTGGGCAATGGCAGTGGATCTGAATCGGTGCGTTGGCTGTCAGACATGCACAGCGGCCTGTAAACATGTCAACGCCACCGCACCTGGTGTTCAATGGCGCAAGGTTCTTGATTTCGAAGTTGGGGAATTTCCTGATGTTCGCCGCGCTTTTGTGCCGGTTGGATGCATGCATTGTGACGACCCGCCCTGTTTGGATGTTTGCCCCTCCACCGCGACTAAAAAGCGTGATGACGGGATTGTTTCGATTGACTATGGCATATGCATTGGCTGTTCCTATTGTGCAGTTGCCTGCCCTTATCAGGCACGTTGGAAGGTTGATGTTCCCAATGCTGCTTTTAAAAGCGCACAGATGCGTCATGAAATAGTCAATGAACGCGAAGAACGCCGAAGTGTCGCACAAAAATGCACCTTTTGTACAAACCGGATTGATCGGGGACTGAAAAATGGTCTGACACCCGGAGTTGATCCCGAAGCGACCCCGGCATGTGTAAATTCCTGCATCGCCGATGCCCTGCATTTCGGTGACATTGAAGATCCGCAAAGCAACGTCTCCAAACAGCTGTCAGAACACAAATATTATCAAATGCATGAGGAAGTTGGTACCGGGCCGGGTTTGTTTTATCTGTGGAATTTTGGCTCCGCAAAGGAAACCTCGACCGAACCTGCTCTGATGGTTGCAGATCCTGTCGGGGCGAGCGCTGTTTCGCCTAAACTTCAGACGAGCTGGGACTGGCGGGCTGCCGCAAACTTTATTTTTGGTGGCGCCGGCGCCGGACTTTTTGCTGCCGCTACGATTGCAGGATATCAGACCGGTTATTCCTGGCTGGCAGCGTTGATAGCTATGGCACTTGTGGGTGCCGGATTGTTTTGCGTTTGGCTTGAGATTGGGCGACCCTGGAGATTCTTGAATGTATATCTGCATGCCAAACGCTCATGGATGACGCGTGAAGCGTTTGCTGCCGTCCCGTTCTTTGGTCTGGGTATTTTGGCGGCTTATACATCATCACCGGTGATCTGGTTTGCCGCCGCCGGGCTCGGACTGGTGTTTCTTTACTGTCAGGGCCGTATTTTGCAGGCAGCCAAGGGGATTCCCGCATGGCGCCAGGATGAAATAGTTCCGCTGATTGTTGCAACTGGATTGACAGAGGGGCTGGGTTTGTTTGCGATTATTGCGATGGTTGCCGGATTGGGTGAATCTGCGTTGAACATGGTAATACTGGCGTTATTGGTGATGGTATTGATACGCTATTTCGCGTGGTATCGTTATCGTAAAAGTCTGGGCCAGGTCGGGGCGCCAACGAAAACCTTTGAGGAACTCGATCGGGGAATACTAAATCTGTCCCTGAAAACCCAGCTTCTTGTCCTGGTTGTCGTTGCAGCGGGTTTGGCAATTCCGGCAATGCTTGTACCCGGTGGCTTGTTAGCACTTCTTTCGGGCTGGGTTTTCAAGTTTACACTGATCACCAGAGCAGCTTTTGATCAGGGTTATGCTGTTGAACGAATGCCTGCTCGTGGTGCTGGTGATAGTGGACCTGGCATCAAACCAGGTTGGACACTGTCATAAATGAGCTGGAAGAATATTGGGCCTGCATTTATTATTTATACGTGACGCCACACCCATCAGATTTCAATTATAGCAGAACACATTTATAGTGATCATGCAATCAGGAGCGAAAAGCGACCGGCGCCGGTGCGCCGCCCCTGTGGAGGCCGGGCGTTAGCCCGAATAGCCGTGAGCGAAAAAAATTCAAACTGAATCAAAATAAAGGTGTTCTGCTATACTACTCCATGCGAATATCGGAGCTTTATACTTTTGACAATTAACCGCACAATGGTACTGAATTACGCGTGCAAAAAACCGAGTGGAGTTGTATGATGTATCTTGTGGAGATGTTGGACGATCTGTCCGATGCAGCTTTTGCAATAGACCAACGCTCAAGAATTACCAGTTGGAGTCCTGGAGCCGAAAAGCTTCTTGGCTACAGCGTGAAATCTGTTAGTGGAGAGCTTTGTAGTGATATCCTGCAAGGCATCTATCCCGGTGGCGAACCCATGTGCACACCAATGTGCGAAGCTCAGATCTGTATAAATGCGGGAAAAGGTTGTTCAGTTGAAGCCTGTCTTCTACGCCACAAAGACGGCTATTTTATTCCTGCACGGATGAATTATATCCCGCTGCCGTCTGAGGAAGTGGAAAATAAAACCCGGTCCGCTACTGCAATTTTGTTTTTGCAAAGGACAGATGAAGCCATGCAGATTTCAGCGCCCCGCCAGTTAAGAATATTTATGCTTGGGCATTTCTCGCTGGTTTATTGCGGCAAGGGGATGGCGGTTGACAACTGGAAAAGAAAACAGGCGCTAACTGTCCTGAAATACCTTGTCGGCAGGGTCAATCGACCAGTCCACCGTGATATACTGATCGAGGCACTTTGGCCTGATGCGGAAAAAGGCCGCGGCTGGGACCGGTTGAAAGTCGCCGTTAGCTATTTGCGCAGCCAGCTGCAACAAAATGGTGTTGAGTTTGATCCGGTATTAACGCTGGATCAATCCTACATGCTGCGCGGTGATGTCGTCTGGATTGACGCCAGCGAATTCGAGAGGCTGGTAATCACAGGTAACCGTCATATGATGGACAACCGATTTGATGAAGCGCTTGATTGTTTTGAACAGGCAGACCGACTCTATAGCGGTGATTTTCTGGAAGATGATCCCCATACGGACTGGTGCATCAGGGAGCGCGAGCGTCTTCGCGAATGCAATTTTGACCTGTTGGCAGGCTTGGCTAAATGCCAAGCTGCAAAGGGAGATCACCGGGCTGCTGCAAAATCGTGCCAGCGCGCACTTTATCGCGATCAGTCACGCGAGAGCTTTTTGCGTAACCTGATCAAAAGCCTTGGTAAAATTGACCATTCCAAGTGGAATAAATCACAGCTTGATATCTGGCAGCGCGTTCAGGACAAGGAGTTCGAGATCGTGCCAAAACCAGAGCACCTGCAAATATATGAAGAGCTGATCCGTGCCAGCAAAGATGACCCCGAGGCATTTGAATAGTATCTTTAAATGAATGAGATGCCAAAAGATTTAATCAGAACCGGAAGCGTCGCCAAACGTTTTCTGTTTGGCTTTTCCATGGCGATTTGTTTGCTGTTTGCCACGGCCACTGCGCACTATCTGATCCAGGAAAGAACCGAACGAATCGAACGTGAAACACGCGAGATGCTGAACATCCAGCTAGGTAAAGCTGCCATTGACCGTGATTTGCAAGATGTAATATCGGATCTAACCTTTCTGGCCCGGCACAACGAAACAACCGATCTCTTTCAAACCGACAATCCAGGTGCGCGGGCCTCATTGGCCAAACAGTTTCGTGTTTTCAGCAAGCAAAAAGGCAAGTACGACCAGATCCGCATACTCAATGATGCAGGTCGGGAAATTGTCCGTGTCAACTACAATCATGGGAACCCGGTTGTTGCAAATGAGAGTGCTTTACAGAACAAATCTGACCGGTATTATTTTGGTAAAACCTGGGAACTCAAGGCCGGAAATGTCTACATTTCGCCTTTCGATCTGAATGTCGAACACGGCGAGATTGAAGTTCCGGAGGTTCCGATGGTCCGTTTTGGCACCCTTATGCTTGACAAAAATGGAAACAAGAACGGAGTCTTGCTGCTGAACTATCTCGGCTCCTCTCTGATTGACGACTTTAAAGAGGCCACCGCGAATATTGCTGACCATGTCATGTTAATAAACAGTGATGGTTTCTGGCTCAGCGCTCCTGGAAGGAAAAACGAATGGGGCTTTATGTACGGTTTGGACAATACCCTGGCAAAACGCTTTCCCGATGCCTGGCGGCGCTTCAATGCGGAAGACAAAGGACAGTTCTATAACAGCCACGGATTGTTTACCTTTACCACCATTTATCCGGTTTCCAACTCCACAGGAAATCACCGTGAAGCTGGCCTGTCCCAGCCGGTTGATAAAACCTATTACTGGAAAGCGGTATCGCGGGTGGCACCACCAAGGCTTTTGGCTACTCTGTCCGATTTTCTTCGCCAGAATCTGCTGCTTTATATGGTTATGCTCCTTTTGTTGGCCACCACCTTTATTGTAATTGCGCAAACCCGTTTCAGTCATCGGCAAACGGTCAGGGAGTTTGAAAGCGAGCGACGCTTTCGCGAACTGTTGGAGCGTCGGGTTCAGGAAAGAACGCATGAACTGAAAAAGACCCAGGAAGAAAAGAACCTGGTTGTTCAGCATCTGATCCAGGCTGAAAAAATGACTGCGATAGGCACAATGGCCTCGGGTATCGGCCACGAAATTAACAACCCTCTATATGCGATTCTGGGGCTGGCAGAGGCAATCAGGGATGATGATGACCCTGATCAGGCGCAGGAGCACGCGGGTAAGATTCTTGGTTATACAAGAAATATTGCCGAGATCGTCAAAAACCTGACCGGCTATGCGCGCCCCTTCGTCGGAGAAGAGTATAAACCTGCCAATGTCAACAAATGTATCCGAAAGGCGGTCTCGACAGCAGAACGCACGCTGCTTGGTGACCGGATAGAGATCAAAACTGATCTTGCCGATCTGCCCAGAATCTCGGCCTATTCCGAAGAAATCCACCAGGTATTCTTCAATATCATTCGTAACGCCATCCAGTCGATGGACGAAGTTGGTGAATTGGATATTTCCAGCAGGTTTGACGGCACAAATATCATCATTCGCGTTGAAGATAATGGTGAGGGGATTACCCCTGAAAATCTGGGCAAGATATTTGATCCGTTCTTTACAACCAGGGACCCTGATGAAGGCGAAGGAATGGGCCTTTATATTGTCCACCAGATTGTTCAGAAATACAAAGGTAGCATCTCGATCAACAGCGTTGTTGGAAAAGGTTCAACATGTGTGATAGAGTTTCCTGTAAGCCTGCAAGACCAGGAAAACGATAAATGATGAAGCAGAAAATCCTCGTTGTGGATGATGAAGCATCGGTGCGCGAGACTATTCGCCTGCAACTAAAAAGTACAGGTCACGAAATTATCGAGGCCGAAGATGGCGGGCAGGCAATCTCGTTGCTGGGGGCTGGCAACAGTTCTGGTATTAGTGTGATTATTTGTGATGTGCGAATGCCAAATATCAATGGGGTCGAAGCGGTTTCATTTTTCAGAAAAGACCATCCGTCAATTCCTGTGATCGTGTTGACCGGGTATCCGGATGTCAAGCTGGCGGTAGATTTTGTCGCTAAGGGGGTTTTCGACTACGTTGTCAAACCGGTTGAAAAAGAACGTTTGATCGCCAAAGTGGAAAAAGCTGCAATCCAAAACGCGATAATGAATATTGTAGATTAGGTTTCGCCAGCTTGGAATTTACACCTGCCAAACACTCTCCTATTGCCACATATTTCTGTTTGAGGTTTTGGGTTACATTTGTTTGGCCAGTTGTTGATGGCGCTCTTGTGCTTCCAGTTTCATCTGGTAGGCATGAACCAGTAATTCGCCAGCGGTGTCGATTTTGGTATCACTCATATAGCAAATTCTTGCTCAAGAGTGGCCGTATCACCGAATGTATCAGAAACATGTGTGGCGTAAGGTTTTCGGTCTCCGCGATAGAGGATTCCGGTGTAGAAACCATCATCAGTCATTATCCTGCGTGCCGCTCTTGCCGGATCATTGGTTTCCTCGACGTCAGGCTTGTGGACAGTATTTTTCCATTCGCGTTCATCCGGCCGGAAGGTCACACAGGGTGACAGGATCTGGACAAAGGAAAATCCCGGATGTTTAACTGCTTCAATCAGCGTATTCGTGGTACCCTTGATATCGCCGGAAAATTCCCGGGCAACAAAATTGGCACCCGATGCCAGGCCGATAACCAGCGGGTGGAACGGATTAAGCCCGGTGCCACCGGGAGAAAGTGCGCTGTCCCAGTCAGGTTCGGTTGTCGGTGACGGCTGACCTTTTGTCATGCCGTATACGCGATTATCCATCACCACATAGGTCATGTCGACATTGCGACGACAGGCGTGCATGAAATGATTGCCGCCAATGGAAAAACCATCACCATCTCCACTCATTACCAATACGGTGATATCGGGACGAGCAACTTTCAAGCCGGCAGCCAGTGCCAGCGAGCGCCCGTGCACTCCGTGAAATCCATAGCAATTGGTGTAGGCAGGGATGCGAGATGAGCAACCGATACCGGAAACGACGGCGATATCCTCAGGTGCCCGGCCAAGAGCAACCAATGCCTTGGAAATGGACATCAAAACATGGTAGTCACCGCAACCCGGGCACCATATGGGGGAGATATCAGATTTATAGTCTGCTGCCTTGTAAGGTGATTTTTGTGGAACGTTCATGATTTTTCCCAATTTCGAATTTGATCACAGATTTCATCAGGCCCTATGATGTGAGGTCCCGGTCGATGGAAATGCCTGATCTGGCCAGGCAGATCGCAGTTGGCTCGCAGATATTGATGAAATTGGCCCGAGTGAGTTTGTTCGATAATTAGAATGCGCGATGACCCTTCCAGGCTTTCAAGGAACTTGTCCTTGAGGAATGGAGCGAGTAACCTCATCGCGACAAGTCTGACCTTGATGTTTTCTTTTGCCAATCGGGCTATGGCTTCTCGGGCTGCACCGGTAATTGAACCCCAGGTGAGAATTGTAATGTCGCTGGCATTGTCACCTTCAACTTTTGCCCAGTGATTGCCATAATTAAAGTTCTCGATTTTTTTGAGCCGTTTGTCATGCTGATCTATATGATCACTGTTTTTGCTTGATGGCGTACCCTTGATAGTATGGGTCAGGCCGTCAGCAGTATATTGACCACCCGGTGTTCCGGGAATGGACATTGGCGAAACACCATCAGCGGTCAGGGCATAACGACTGTAGATTTCATCATTATTTGTTTCATAAATCTTGCGTTTGGCCAGAAAAGTGACATCTGCCGGCTTGTTAATCAACACCCGGGCCTGGCCCAGTGACTGATCTGACAGAACAATCGTGGGAACCTGCATTGCTTCGGCCAGATGAATAGCCCATTGGCCGGTAAACAGACAATCGCCAACGCTTAGTGGGGCAACGACAAGATGCGGGGCATCACCATGGCACCCGTAAATTGCGATATTAAGGTCTGACTGTTCTGATTTGGTCGGGATTCCGGTAGAGGGCCCGCCGCGCATAACATCAACCACTACCAGTGGTACTTCAGAGGCCGCAGCAAGTCCAATTGATTCGACCATCAGGGCCAGTCCTGGACCCGATGTTGCAGTTATCGAGGCCCGTCCCCCATAGGAGGCACCGATGGTCATGTTGATAGATGACAATTCATCTTCAGCCTGTACCAGCGCCCCGCCAATTTTTGTCAAAGCCGGAGCCAGCCATTCCAGCACCTCCGTAGCCGGTGTGATCGGGTAGGCTGCGGCAAAACGAACGCCGCCTCGCACCGCACCAAGGCCAACCGCCTCATTACCGGTTATCAACCAGCGTCCATCGCCTTCAGCCGCTGATATTCCAGCGTTGAAATTGCGGCAATGGGTTGCAGAATGTTCTGCACCTGCTTCAACACATAGGCGTCCAGCCGTCACCGCTTCCTCGCCTTTCGCCGACAGTTTGTTGGCAATCACAGCCATAATCGCCTCAATAGATAAGCCGATAAAGCCTGCGGCAAGCCCCAAGGCTACCATGTTTTCACGACCCCCGCCAATAGCAGCAGCAAGATCCTTCATGCCAACTTCGGATATTTTTACTCCGGTTTTTGAAATGATATCAGGAACCGGGCCACGTTCTGGATCACAGATAACCAGCCCATCGGATGCCAGCGGCATTTCTGCAGCAAAACGGTCGGCGTTATTCCAGTCAATGGCGACCAGCAGATCATAACTTTCGGCCATGCAATCAACTGGCTGATTGGCCAACCGAACCAGTGCGGCTGCTTCCCCACCTCTGATTTGGGGACCAACCGAGCGGTTCATCATCCCATACCATCCGGCTTTGCCTGCAGCTTCCAATATGATTGACCCGGCAGTTATTGCTCCGGCACCGCCACTCCCGACGATGGCGATGGAGATGCTTTCAAAATCGTTTTCAGCTTCCGACATGACTTTTTTATTCCCGGTTTTCTGATGCAGTTATAATACCAGCAAATTCCTGTTGACCTTAAATAAGTATTAGAGTACCATTTTACGATAATAAGGAATTCAAGCGCTGTCAATATCACTTATTGTAATAGTCAAATTGTTGGTGTTTACGAGGCGGACAGAAAACGGGAGAATATTCACGAATGGCACAACGTTGGTTGATGGTTGCTCAAAATGAGCCGATGCAGAGGGAGGAGTTTGATCCGGGCCCTCCGGGTGCCGACGAGGTCGTGGTGAAAATTGCCGGATGCGGTGTATGTCATACGGATCTTGGCTTTCTGTATGATGGTGTTCGGCTCAATCATGAACTTCCACTGGCCCTTGGTCATGAAATAAGCGGGCGCGTCGTAGCGACCGGTTCTGGCGCCGAACAATGGATGGACCGCACCGTCATTGTCCCCGCCGTTATGCCATGTGAGGAATGTGATGCATGCAAGCGCGGCAAGAGTACTATCTGTCGTACTCAAAAAATGCCGGGCAATGACATTCAGGGTGGTTTTGCAACCCATATTACTGTTCCGGCTCGCGGCTTGTGCCCGGTGGATTTGGACAGACTTGAAGCAGTCGGGTTGACCCTTGCAGATGTTTCGGTTGTCGCAGATGCCCTGACAACGCCTTATCAGGCTGCTGTCCAGGCAGGTATCAGTCCCGGTGACCTGGTAATTGTCAATGGTGTTGGCGGAGTTGGAGGTTATGCGGTACAGGTCGCTGCTGCCATGGGCGCAACAGTCGTAGCCATAGATGTTGTTCCCCAAAAACTGTCTGCTGTTGAAGGATATGGTGCATCGCTGACATTGAATGCTCGTGAATTTGACCATCGGGCGTTGAAAAAGGAGATTACCAATTTCGCCAAATCCAATAATTTACGCACCAGCGAATGGATTATTATGGAATGTTCAGGCACTGCTGCCGGGCAATCCACCGCATTCGGATTGCTCAATCATGGTGCTACCATGTGTGTAGTCGGTTTTACCATGGACAAGCTCGAAGTACGCCTGTCCAATTTGATGGCCTTCCATGCCCGGCTTTTGGGCAATTGGGGCTGTCCGCCTGAGCTTTACCCGGGTGCGCTTGAACTGGTGCTGGAAGGAAAGGTCAAACTTGCCCCCTTTGTTGAACATCGTTCGCTTGATGAAATAAATCAGATTTTCCACGATGTACATGACGGCAAATTTGTCCGTCGTGTCGTTCTTGTGCCACAAGCTTAAAAGAAAGAGCAATGATAATGAGTGACTTCGAATTCCTGCCCCATGACCTCGTGCCTGATGACGCCCGTGAGGCCATTTCCGATTCTGTGCTTTATGAAAAACGTCCCGCTTTGCGCCCGGATGGTTCGGTGGCCGAAGGTCTTTTCAATGCCTGGATTTCACTGAATAACCCGGCCCAGTTCAATTCCTATACCACCGACATGGTTAAAGCAGTTATCCTTGCTTTCCGTGCCGCGTCCAATTCCCGTGATGTCAATGCGGTGGTATTTACCGCGGTTGGTGACAAGGCTTTTTGTACCGGTGGCAATACCAAGGAATATGCAGAATATTATGCCGGGCGACCACATGAATATCGTCAGTATATGCGCCTGTTCAATGATATGGTTTCGGCTATTTTGGGGTGCGACAAACCGGTGGTTTGCCGGGTCAACGGCATGCGCATTGGTGGTGGCCAGGAAATCGGCATGGCCTGCGACTTTTCGGTTGCCCACGACATGGCCCGTCTCGGTCAGGCTGGCCCAAAACATGGTTCTGCGGCGATTGGTGGCTCAACAGATTTTTTACCCGTGATGATCGGTTGTGAGCAGGCAATGATATCAGGGGTTCTGTGTGAGCCTTTTTCTGCTCACAAAGCCATGCGGCTTGGCATTCTGACTGACATCGTCCCGGCCCTGAAAGTGGATGGGAAATTCATTGCCAATCCGCTGGTCGAAACACAGCAGATGACTGACGAATATGGCCGTATGATCCATGGTGAATTCAAAACCGGACAAGCTGCAGCTGATGCAAAGGCCGTATTGAAAACCGGTGAGATGGACCTCAGTCTGCTTGACCAGAAGGTTGAAGAATTGTGCACCAAGCTGTTGATGACATTCCCGGATTGCACCACCAAATCGGTGGAAGAATTACGCAAACCCAAGCTTAATGCATGGAATATGAACAAGGAAAATTCCCGTGCCTGGTTGTCACTCAATATGATGACCGAAGCAAATATGGGGTTCCGTGCCTTTAACGAAGGTAATCGTGAAGTCGGCCGCGAAGTAGATTTTGTTGCGTTGCGGCAGGAACTGGCAAACGGAACCAAATGGGGCACGGACTTTATTAACTCAATGATGCCTGGTGCTGACAAATGAGTACGAAACAGTGAGTGTGAAAAAGTGATCAGCCCCCTGAAAATCTGGCTCGAGCGTGATGGCAAATTATTGCGATTGAGACTGGATCAGCCAAAAGCCAATATTGTTGATGCGGCGATGATTTCCGCACTGAATTCAGCTTTCGATGAACATCGCGACAATGGTGATATCGCAGCGGTTCTAATCGACGCAGAAGGGCCTCATTTCAGCTTTGGAGCCAGTGTTGAAGAACACCTTCCCGAGCACTGTGCCGATATGCTTGCAGCATTGCATACACTGGTGCGTTCGATGCTGAAAAATCCGGTTCCCATCCTTGTGGCCATTAGGGGTCAGTGTCTGGGGGGCGGGTTGGAAGTGGCGGCTGCGGGTCATTTGCTGTTTGCAAGTTCTGAGGCCAACCTTGGTCAACCGGAAATGCAACTCGGTGTTTTTGCTCCGGCCGCTTCCTGCCTGTTGCCAGAACGTATCGGACGCTCTCGGGCTGAAGATTTACTCTATTCGGGACGGTCTGTGTCAGGTGAGGAGGCTC
>JAAEMP010000279.1 GCA_024225445.1 Hyphomicrobiales bacterium
AGGCCGCTGGGCTGCCTGAATATCTTTTATAAATGCTAATTGCTATTAGCGTTAGGCTATAGATTGGGTGGCATTGTATCAGGTTTGAAAACTGTAAGCACCTTTTCAATGCGTTCAAATGCAGAATTGAAATATGTCACAGGATTAGTGCAATTTTCGTGCTCAGCAATTGCCAACAATGCCCGGCAAGATTGTTCTGCGTCAAAGCCCACTGAACCGGATGATCTTGCTCGGTTCTAACCCGCAACGCCGCGCCATAAGCCGTAACTGACATCTATACATTGACGGTTAATTAACAGCTATAGAGTAAAAAATCGGCCACTGATATTAGAATTACTATTATGTCTCATAATTGGAAGGCGGGTTTCGAAAATGAACAATATTCTTGCCGCAGTAATTTGTAGTTTTTGGTTTGTAAGCATTGCCTGTGCCGGGGATGCCCCCTTCAAGACCCCGAAGCCATTTGAAGTCGTCACAGAAGACGTAGGTGCCTGCACGGGGATGCGGTTCCCACAAGGGTTTACCAGCGAAAATGCAGAACTAAGTCTGGGTTCAATGTTTGCCTGGTCCGGTTCAAAACTGAAGAAGAACGGGATAACTCACGCGTTTTCAGAGATTGAGGATTTTAGCCTTCGCATCACTTGCCCCGGGCATCAGCGGAAAGATACGACCACCTACAACCTGGAAAATGCAGAGCATGCCTGTTCGAATCCGGTGAACACAGTATATGGCACACTCCTTGAATGTGCTTATGGTGAAGAAAACGGTCTTGTGTATTTCCTGACGCACAAGCGTTTGAAACATGATTCCAGCCTGTCTTCCTCGCTGAGTTTGCAGAATGCCTCCCAAAAAATTAATATTTCGGTGGGAGGAGATAATTCAAAGGCGGACGCCTTGAAAATTGCAACCGCCTATCTTGGCAAGGAGCCTGACCTTGTTTCGGTTGCTATTGATCCGCAAACGGATGAACCGGAAGCGGAGCTTTCGGTTGAAACTTTCAAGCCCTATCCCACACAAAAAGCTGTTACTGACAGCTGTGTTGCGCCGGCCACGTTGATCAGGGATCTGCCCTATATACAGGGGGCGAAGTTGAGGGGCTGGCGATACTCTATTAACCACAAGACCGAAATCAAGGGCTTGCCGGAAAGCGATTTTGTCGACTTTATACATTTAATGATCAATGTAACCTGTAAAAGGAAACCCGAGAGATACCCGGACCAGTTACTTGAGCTTGTGCAAGGCATGAAGGACAGCCTTTGCCAACACTATTCAGCCCCGGCCATGCAAGTATCTCTGTGTGAATCGGGAAAGACGCAGGACCATGTGCACCGAATGGTAATCAACGAATCGGGTACTGAGACATGGTATAATTTCATCGCTTCAGGCCCGGTCACAACCGTCAGACTGGGGGCAAGATCGAAGAAAGAAAATGACGCGAAAGCCACCACGGTTTTCAAACGGATAGCAGCCTCTTTCGTCAATTCACTGGAATGACCGTTCGCCTCAACAGCTTGAACAGCAGAAACATTTGTCAGGAAATGAGGACGCAGTTTTAGCTGTCTCTTTCCGGTTCCCTCCCGATAAGTTTCCACCGGCCGGAGTGTTCAGCACTCATCTGAAACTGCTTTGTTAGCGACCGATGAATATAGTCCGCTCTGAGCTCGGAGCTGCCGTTACGATGGCGCGGTTAACTGGCGAATGTGGACTAATACCGCCATAAAACTCGATCCTGTTTTTGCGGCAGCTTTATCTTCAGCTGCATACAGAAAATCCAGCGCACTGAACTTTCTCAAATGTACCAATAACTGCCGCAGTCACCTTATGGCTGGGTGTTTATGATTCCAGTCCTGAGCCCTGATATCTATCAACAACTTTCGTTTGACAAATCCTGCGATTTGAACACTGATAGCTGCGACAAAAAAATGCGAGATAAAATGAAATACTCACTAAAACCAGTCTATTCAGCCCTGGATAAGCACAATCTCGACGCTGTTGCATTTGTACCGGGTTCGAATTTCAGACGGCTGTTTGGCCGTGACTTTCATCTGATGGAACGACCGCTGGTAATAATCATTCCTGCCCGCGGTGAACCAGTGGCAATCGTTCCCAATCTGGAAATGGCGTCCTTCAGTTTGATAGGATTTAAAGGCGAAGTTTTCGACTGGCGCGACGAAGATGGATATGAGAGTGCATTCCAGTCCGCCGCTGCAGCAATGCCGCAATTACGGGGCGTGGTGAAAATCGGGCTTGAAGCGCAAAGAATGCGGGTATTTGAGCAAATGGCACTGGCGAAAGCTTTTCCGTCGGCCGAATTCACCGATGCCCATGCCATCATTTCATCAACGCGGCTGATCAAGACCGAAGATGAAATTGCCAAATTGAAACGGGCGATTGAAATCTCCGAAGCAGCCCTTGAGGCGACGCTACAGGAGGTCAAAGAAGGGCAAAGTGAAAAACAAATCGAGGCGATTTTGCTGAAGCAGCTATTTGCCCACGGCGCCGACGGCCTTTCTTTTGACCCGATTGTTGCGGCAGGCGATAACTCGGCCCAGCCCCATGCCAGCGCCCGCCATGATTACCGGATAAAAAAAGGCGATGCCTTGCTGATCGATTTCGGGGCGAGCTGGCAGGGTTATAACGCAGACATAACCCGGACGTTTTTTATCGGAGAAGTTTCTGATTTTGACCGCGCATTTTATGATAGCGTACTTGCTGCCAATGAACGTGGAAAACAGGTCGCCAGATCCGGCGTAACCGCCCACCAGGTTGATGATGCTGTCCAGATTGTTCTGGAAAACTCCCAGTTTTCCGAATTCCGTCGCCATAAAACCGGCCATGGGCTGGGCCTTGACGTACACGAAGCCCCGCAGATCATGCGCAGCAACACCCAAATCCTGGAACCGGGAATGGTGTTTACCATTGAACCGGGATTATACCGCACTGGTGAATGCGGCGTACGTATTGAAGATGATGTAGTAGTCACCGAAAATGGCATTGAGTGTCTGACAGGTTTCCCCAGACAATTGAGGATCATTGGATAAATCACGTTAATTGGCGACAGTTAACCGTCCAGCCCCTTGTCAATCTTGATCCTGTGCTCTTTCACCGCCAGATAATCCGGCAGTATTTCATCACATATGGCCTGCAAATGATCGGGCAGAGGAGCGGGATCTTTATCGGGAGGTGCAAATCCGGTGGATTTCCATATCGCATCGTACCAGTGCTTTCCCCAGATTCCATCATCCGCACCTGGTCCTGATTGCCAATTCAGCATTGCCGGCTCAAATTCAATATTCAGACGCTGGCAAAGGGCGGTCAGCATCGTCTCGGGAGATTTTCGGATATCGGTTGAATCAATCACGATTGGAGCCTCGCCCAAATGATCGCAAACACGCCTAAACAATTCAAGCTGGCGGCCATAGCCGAGATCATCTGCGACAACATCCTGGCGTTTTTTGGCATAGCTGGCCAGCACCCGCTGCGGTGAGCGGATCAAAAACGCATTCCTCACCTGCCCCATCCACTCACGCTCTACGCTCGGCCCCATATGCTGGGTCATATGTTTTTGATAAAATATCGTGTGTGGCATTTTCGGCGGTTCCACACAGGCGGAAATAACCGCTTTTGAACTGGTAATACCATCGCCAATAATCTCTTCGCGCATGGGGTGCTTAAGTCCGGTTTCCACCAGATAATTTGCATAGAAAGGCTCATCCCAAACCTTGCAATCACTACGTTGGGCAAAGGAACGCATCAAGGCCGTCGATAAATTACGTGGTCCCGACCACATGGCAATGTTTATTGTTTTTGCTGTCATCAGACCAGTTAACCGAATGATGTTTCACCGGTCAATGATTTCCATCAGATATTCCATACATCAAAAATGCTGCTATAACATTATGATATGACACGTGTTTGCAGTTTGCATTATTATTTGGATTTGGGGTTTTACGATGAGGATTATTCGTTCCTGGCTGTTCGTTCCAGGTGACAGCGAAAGAAAACTGGCAAAGGGTCGCGCAAATTGCGCTGATGCCCTGATCATTGATCTGGAAGATGCCGTTGCCGATGAGCGTCAGGATATTGCCCGCAAAATCTGTGCTGATTTCCTGAGAGAAAATACCGATCGTTCACGCCAGCAACTCTGGGTTCGAATCAATCCTCTGGATCATCACTTCGCATTATCTGATCTGGCCGCAGTGGTGGCCTCGGCACCCGACGGCATTATTTTGCCGAAAGTGTATTCCGCCAGGGAAATCAATCGCCTGGCAGATTATCTGTCGGCACTGGAAACCCGGGAGGGTCTGGCAGCAGGCTCAACCAAAATACTGTCGATAGCCACAGAAACAGCCGCTTCATTACTGACTTTTCATACCTATCTTGAAGGATTAAGCGAACGGCTGGTAGCCATGACCTGGGGCGGTGAGGATCTGGCGGCAGCGCTTGGCGCGGTCAACAATCGCAACCCGGATACCGGGGATTATGATTCTCCTTATCTTCACGCCAAAACAATGTGCCTGGCCACCGCCCGTGCAGTAAATGCCCAGCCGGTTGGCGCGGTAGTGGTGAATTATCGTGACCTGGGTGCCTTGAAAACCGATTGTGAGCGCGATTTACGAGCCGGATGGGTCGGCAAAGTGGCAATTCACCCCGATCAGTGCAAGATCATCAACGACGCCTTCACCCCATCTGAGGCTGATGTCATTCATGCGAGAAAGGTGGTTGATGTGTTCGAACAGAATCCCGGTCTTGGCACTGTCGGCCTGGATGGAAAAATGCTCGACATGCCGCATTTAAAGCAGGCACGAAACCTGTTGGAACTCGTCAAACAAATCGCCACATTCAGCTGACCGTAGCTGTCAGATAAATAAGGGTCTTGGAGCCCGGACTGAAAATCAGGCTAACAACAAAATACTAACGCTTAGCAAGGCCATCACTCCAAATGTAAATCTGCCATTCCAGATCATTCCTACCTCTTTTGCCGTTCTGCCAATTACTCTGCTGGATATTCGGTTGGCACTGGCAAATGGAGAAAAACCTGTTACCAGCGCCCAGATTGTGATCCCGGTCATGGCAAGCAGCCAGTTTTCTATTTCAATTCCCGTCAGATTGGCCAATACTTCAACCGAAATTGCAACGGTGACAATCGGATTGAGGCTGACCAGTGAAAAGGCAAATACCGTCCATTGCATTAATAACAATAACATTTTGGGGCCAAGACCCATTGATGCGAATATTTCACTTACCAGAGCAATATCGATCTGGGATAAAACAAGATCACCGGCAAACACTGAACCACACATAATTCCGATTTCTGAGCGAAGACCACAAAAAGAGGGCAACAGACCTGTACTGATGTGCTGAGTAAACAATTTGAAGGCTTGCCCATTATTGCGGGCTCGATACTGAATATATATCCAGAGAATTCCCAGCAATGACACGCTAAACAATAAGGCGGCAATCAGCCGTAATCCGAATATACCGGAAATGGATATCGTCAGACCTAACACCGTCACAATTAATACCAGCAGTGGAACAAGCGCCACCAGCACCTGGCCAAAAGATTCACCGGAATAAGTGAGTGAGGATCGCGGATATGAAACCCGGTCAAGCACCCAGCCGACAGTCAAAAATAAAATTGCCAGAAAAACTCCAACCGGGAAGAACTCATACCATCCATAATCCGGTATTGCGGCCATTACGACAACAACGGTAATCGACGTTGGTGCCCACAGGGTATTGGAACAAAATCCGCGAAACATGGCCAGCGTCATTCGTCGAAGACGTATTTGACTTACTCTTTCACCGGCTTTTTCATACCCGGCATCTATCGAGCGTCGTGTCATGGTACCGAGTAGATTTATCGCTCCCATATTGAGAAGAATACTGAAAAAATGTGTGCTCAAGGTGAGAACCGCATATCGCCTGCCGGGTGGCTGGTCGATCACTTTTTGGCCGCTACGCATGATCAGCGGCGAACTGCTGGCAGCATCACGCAATACGTCCAGTGACACCAGAAAAAAGGCAAAGAATGACGCGCGACCAAAGGCAGATATCAGAATTGCCATCGACATTTTTTGACTGATGACCAGATAGGCTATCAATGCCACACAAACAAAAAATGTTATGCGCGAAACCACATTCAGTTGTTTCCACTCAATCAGCAGATAAAATGCCACGCAAAAGCCCGAAATCAAAACCAGCCATTGCGGTGCACCAATTTCCATGGAAGCAGCAATCAGACTGGCGAAAACAATCAGAATTGCTGACGGTTTCGATGTTGAGCTGGATGGTATCAAAAGGATTGCCTGATGGACTAAAAGTGAGTGATATTATGTCTGGCCAATATTGATCACTTAAAAACGATTTTTCCTGCAAATCAAGCAATTGAATTCATTCTGCCATAACTC
This sequence comes from Hyphomicrobiales bacterium, assembly GCA_024225445.1. GTDB lineage: Bacteria > Pseudomonadota > Alphaproteobacteria > Rhizobiales > Rhizobiaceae > JAAEMP01. The sequence goes on from JAAEMP010000279.1 coordinate 6,411, forward strand.
CTTGGGAATCGGCCTTAATCATCAAAACCCCTGAGCCAAAAAATCAAATTTCAATTTCTCGCGATATTCCGGTGCTGCAATGTCACAAAGCAGTAATCCACGTTGGTGACTGGAACGCCCACGCAAATCGGCAACACCAAATTCGGTCACCACAATATCGACATCACTGCGCCCGGTGGTGACATAGGGTCCATTCAGTTTCGCCACAATTCTACTTTGCCCGGAACCCGAAATTGCCGGCAGCGCAATAATCGCCAGACCATGCTCACCGGTCGCCGCAGCATGCATGAAATCCACCTGCCCACCAATGGCACCAAGATAATTGTCTCCAATCTGTTCTGCATTGACCTGTCCGAACAAATCCACTTCCAGCGCAGAATTGATCGCAACCAGATTATTGAGCAGGGAGAGATTTGCTGGAGAATGGGTTGAAGATGCCGGATGCAGCTGAAAAGATTCATTACAGTGTAAAAACTGCTGCAGTTTCTTGCCCCCGATACAGAATGTTCCAATGCTTAACCCTGGATAAACCGCTTTGCGCGAATTGTTCAGTGCACCTGATTGAACCAGACCGATAATATCTTCGCTGATTATACCCGTGTGCAGCCCAAGATTTCGATGCCCGGACAAAGCCTTCACGATAGCACCGGGCAAAGCGCCAATCCCGTATTGCAAGGTCGCTCCTTCCGGCACTAGGTCGCCAACATTGGCAGCAATTTGTGTTTCGCCGGGAGATGGGGTTTTTGCCGGAATATCAGGTATCGGATGATCGGTTTCAACAACATAGTCAATACGGCTTTCATCCAGTGGCGCATCCATATAGGTCCAGGGAACATTGTGATTTATCTCCGCTATAACCAGACTGGCCCTGTTCATCGATACCGGCTGGAAGTCGCTGCAATATCCCAGGCTATGCGACCCGTCCGGTCCCGGCGGGCTGACTTGCACAAAAACCGTATCTACCGCAAATCTCCCGCTACGAATATGGCCACACACCGCCGAATAGTTGCAGGGGTAGAGCGATAACACATCAGCCTGTTTCAAACGTTGATTTGTTCCAAGAGCACCATAGGAATAAGGCTTGATGAAATCGGTGTGCTTTACCTGCAATGCTCCGCTCAGTGACAAACCGACAAAAGCCTCGAGACCGCCTATATCAGCACGTTCTTCAATCAGCTTTTCCAGTAACGTCAACGCCTCTCCGGACCCCTGCCCCCATGTGACGACCGATCCGGGTTTAATATGATCTGCCAGTCTCAGGGCATCATGGTTCCCAAATTTCTTCATATACAAATTTCCATTTTGGCTATTGTAAATCAGTATGGCGGCGCTGCTTTTTCAGTCCAGCTAATTTGAAGGTTCCAAACCGTTAAAATCAAGCCCCGCATTGACGGGGAAAACCTTATTTCCTATTGCTTGAAGCCTGTTTACGAATACACAACAGAATTTGGTGGCAACCACAAGGGGTAGACATGTCCGGATTATGGTTTGAAGAATTTGAAGAGGGGCAGGTATTTGATCATGCGCTTTCACGCACGATTACTGAAGCAGACAATATGTGGTTCTGCAATGCCACTATGAATACCCAGCCATTGCACATAGATTTTCACATGGCTTCACAAACCGAATTTGGCCAGCCTCTGGTTAACAGTATTCTTACCCTGGGACTGATGATCGGAATGACAGTGACTGAGACCACGCTTGGTACGACTATCGGCAATCTGGCAATGACCGACGTCAATTTTCCCCGTCCTGTATTTCATGGCGACACTTTGCGTGCCCGCACGACAATCCGTTCCACCCGTGAAAGCAAATCACGACCCAATGACGGAATTGTCGTTTTCTATCATGAGGCATTCAATCAGGATGGCGTTATGGTGGCGAACTGTCTTCGTACCGCCTTGATGCGCAAACGACCGCACAAATGAATTGTAATCAATTCTTCAGCTGAAATTCTGCTGACAGGCAAATAGTAATGGGACCGTAATACCACCATGACAGAACATGCAACCGATCATTTAGTGGTTACCCGGGACGCAGGCGTGACCACGCTGACCATGAACCGGCCGAAAACTTTAAACGCCCTTTCAATGGATATGCGGCACGCCATGTTCGATGCAATCGACCAGATAGAGCATGATTCATCTATTCGTTGCGTGATTTTGCGCGGTGCCGGTGGGAACTTCATGGCAGGTGGCGATATCAAAAATTTTGCCGAGCACACCAATATGCCTCCTGACCAGCGCGCCTCCTATTTTGAGCGCCGCGTTCACAGCATTCAACCGATGCTTATCTCGCTGCAACGGATGAAAAAGCCCGTTATTGCTTCAGTTGAAGGTGCAGCCGCGGGTATTGGCATGTCCTTGATGATGGCTTGTGATCTAGCCATCGGCACCACCGGTTCCATATATCGTTTCGCCTATTCAGGTATTGGTGCCAGCCCCGACGGGTCAGGTACTTACAATCTGCCACGCATCGTCGGCACAAGGCGGGCGCTGGAACTATCAATGCTGGCTGACAGAATTGACGCCCAGACCGCTTACAACTATGGCCTGCTCAATTTTCTGGTTACGCCGCAAGATATCGAATCTGAAACCAAAAAGCTGGCAGACCGACTGGCGAATTCCGCTACCAGATCAATGGCCGCGATCAAGGATCTGATCTATTCTTCCCATGCAAATACACTCGAAACACAGCTTGCAAAAGAAGCCAGATATTTTGGTAAATGTGCAGCAACCGATGACTGGGTTGAAGGTGTGAATGCATTTATTGAAAAACGCAAACCCGATTTCCGGGGAAAATAGTGTCAGATTTGGTGCAAATAGATTTCCCTTGATCATCACCTGGCTTCATTGCCTTCAATTCATTTTGTGTAACGGTTGAATTATGAATCCTTCAGAATGGTTAGTACGAACGGCCAAATCCTCGCCTAACCTTCCAGCACTCTTTCGTGGTGAAGAGCTGATCGCCAGCTATGGCAAATTTGCCAGACGCGCAGCCGCAATTGGCGCGAACCTTCAACACCTTTATGCAATAGGGCGAGGCGACCGGGTTGCCGTTGTAATGAAAAACAGCACCCAATATCTGGAAGTGCTTTATGGGATCTGGTGGATTGGTGCCGCCGCAGTCCCCATCAACGCCAAACTGCACCCGAAAGAGACCGCATGGATACTGGAAAATGCCGGAACAAAAGTAGTTTTCACTTCCAGTACGGATAAAAATGAACTGAGCTCTGTGACACCAAAATGCGTGAAAAAAATCATTGTAACGGATAATGAGGCGTTCAATGATTATTACTATTTCGCCCCGCTTCCATCGCCGGTTTCAATGCCTGCGGATCAAATGATCTGGTTGTTTTATACATCCGGGACAACTGGCAAACCCAAGGGCGTGATGATATCATCGGCCAATATCCAGGCGATGATTCTGGGTTATCAAACAGACATCGCCGTTCATTCCCCCGATGATGCTTCGCTTTATGCGGCACCAATGTCTCATGGAGCCGGAATATACAATTTTTTACATGTAATTGGTGGTTCACGCCATTTCGTTCCGCAATCAGATGGATTTAACGAAACTGAAATTTTGGAACTGGCATCCAGGATCAAAAATGTCATGATGTTCTGTGCGCCTACCATGGTGAAAAGGCTGGTTAATTGCGCCAAATTATCAAATCGGACCGGCAAAGGCATCAAAACCATCATCTATGGCGGCGGACCGATGTATTTTTCAGACATCATCGAAGCAGTTGAGGTAATGGGACCACGATTTGTACAAATCTATGGGCAGGGCGAATGCCCCATGGCGATTAGCGTTCTCCGGCGCGAGATTGTTGCAGACCGGACTGACAAACGCTGGAAGCAACGATTGAACTCGGTTGGCATTGCTCAGTCAGCCACATTGGTTCGAGTGGTGGACGGAGATTTCAACGATATACCTGCTGGAGAAATCGGCGAGATCATCGTTCAATCAACGGCCGTTATGTCAGGTTACTGGCAAAATCCCGAAGCCACCAAAGACACAATTCATAATGAATGGCTGAAAACCGGTGATCTGGGCAGTTTGGATAAAGAAGGCTATCTAAGTCTCCACGACCGTTCCAGGGATATGATTATTTCCGGAGGATCAAATATTTACCCTCGCGAAATAGAGGAAATATTACTGCTGCATCCATTGGTCGGTGAAGTCTCGGTTGTCGGGCGCCCCGACAAGGAATGGGGAGAGATCGCCGTTGCCTGTATTGTATCTCCAAATGGCGAAAAACCAGACATTTCAGAACTAGATCGACTTTGTATCGAGAATATCGCCCGCTTCAAGCGTCCCAAAGAGTATCTGCTGCTGGATGCCCTGCCAAAAAATAACTACGGTAAAGTGGTCAAGCGTCAGTTACGGAAACTGCTGGCAAATGCCTCTGCCTAGACGCTTTCATGTTTATATTGAATCGTTGACCGGTTTTTGGCGTTTGCTGGCAAGGCAGGTTTTGCGCCGTGGTCTGGGTGACCACAAGCGAAACATAACGCAGTCCAGCGAGCGCCAAAAACCGACCTTTCAGGTGGGCCAGATCAGCCCATCTGCGACGTTGCGGCACTTGCCCGATCAACCAGATCGCGCTGCGCACCGCGCCTTGCATACTGGGCTGATATTGAACCGTAAGGGTTTAGAGGATCCGTGAACGTGCGGAATATTTTTTGATCACACCGTTATACCAAAAGCAATTGATACTGACTGATTTGACCGGAGTTTACCTGAACTTTGGCAAGGCACGATTGGCACCCTGGTACCAATACCATAAGCCGATTGCATTGATGGCCAGGGCCCGGGTAAATCCGGCTTTTGGCATAAGATACCCCACTGATAGATGGCGGTTATCAAATTTCAGGATACTCAAACTAAACGAAACTTTGCAAAACGCCAGATTTCATCTTTAATACGTAAAAATTGCACCAGATATTTTTTACCAAGATTTTTGCAGTTATCCTTTGTACTGTCGCCTTTTTCAAGCTAGGCTCTATAAAAAGTGGGCTCCAGCTGTCAAATTCCACGTTGTTTCAGCAAGGTAGTCGCCATTGTCAAAGCTTCTCGGCGGAAGATTGATAACAGAAAAAGAAGGATTAGTAATGACTGCGTCACAGAGTTCCTCCCCGCGTGTCGCGGTCATTTGTGGTCCATATCTATCCGGGAAAACTTCGCTTCTTGAGGCCTTGCTGGTAGAGGCCGAAGCGTTAAAACCGCGCAATTCCGGCAATGGTTCATTTGACCTGGGGGATAAATCTCCAGAAGCCCGAGCCCATGGCATGTCTACTGAAATGAATATTGCAACGGTGGATTATCTTGGCGAAAGCTGGACTTTTCTGGACTGCCCCGGTTCGGTGGAACTGATCCAGGAAACCCGAAACGCCATAAGTGTCGCCGATATCGCTATTATTGTTGTTGAACCGGATGAAGAAAAAGCAATTTCCATCGCACCGCATTTGAAATTGCTGGACGAGCTTTCCGTGCCTCACATATTGTTTATCAACAAACTTGATAGCAAAAATGTTTCGGTTCGCTCGCTGATGGAAGCCTTTCAGGCGAATTGTGACAACCCCCTGGTTTTGCGCGAGATACCAATCCGTGAGGCAGATTCAATTACCGGTCATGTGGATCTGGTTTCTGAGCGAGCATTTCATTGGGAAGAAAATAAAACCTCAAGCTTGATTTCTTTGCCGAAAAACCTGGAGGAACGTGAAACCGATGCACGAACCGAACTTTTTGAAAGCCTGGCTGATTTCGATGATGAACTACTTGAAAAACTACTGGAAGATGTCGTTCCATCGTCAGATGAAATTTATTCCAACCTGAAAAAGGATCTTTCAACAAACCTCGTCGTGCCGGTATTCTTCGGCTCGGCCACCGGTGGCCATGGTATTAGACGATTGATGAAAGCATTGCGCCATGATGTGCTGGATATCAGCGTGACGGCGAAACGCCTGGGAACCGAGAAAAAAACCGGAACACAGATCAAGATATTCAAGACCATGCATGCCGGCCACGCCGGCAAAGTTTCGATAGGCCGTATCTTGCAGGGTTCAGTTAATGCAAGCGATACGATTAACCGGGAACGACCGGCGAGCCTGAACCAATTGTTTGGACAAAAACTGAATATTGTCCGTCAAGCCGCTGCCGGAGATATCATCGGATTTACCAAACTCAATTCTGCCAAAACCGGTGAAATCCTGTCCTTACAGGCAAACGCAGAAATCGACGAGTTTTGCAACCCGCCACCACCACTATATGCTTTGGCAATCAGAACGGAAAATCACGGCGATGATGTCAAATTATCTGATAATCTAAAAAAAGTACTAGAGGAAGATTCATCACTCACAAGCGATTTTGACCAGCATACCGGCGAGCAACTGCTTTATGGTCAGGGTGATATGCATTTGAAACTCGGCCTGGAAAAACTAACAAACCGCTCTGGCCTCACCGTCATGACCACGATTCCGAAAGTAGCCTATCGAGAAACTATCCGGAAGAAAATTGAAAAACGAGTTCGCCACCGCAAACAAAGTGGTGGGCATGGCGAATTTGGTGAAGTCCACCTGGTTGTTACCCCTCGCCAACGCGGAGAAGGATTCGAATTTACCGACACTATCAGAGGTGGAGTTGTTCCCCGTCAGTATATTCCAGCTGTCAATGCAGGGGTACAAGATGCAATGGAAAAAGGCCCTCTTGGATATGGCGTGGTTGATGTTGAGGTCAGTTTGGTTGACGGAAAATATCACTCGGTCGATTCATCCGAGATGGCCTTTCGCAAAGCCGGAGCTCAGGCAATGAGAGAAGCCTTGGCCGATGCAGGACCGATTTTGTTAGAGCCACAAAACCGGGTAAAAATACTTGTGCCCAATGTATTCATTGCCCGGGTACAAAAAATAATTCTGGGAAACAGAGGGCAGATATTTGGTTTTGATGCCAAGCCTGGATGGATCGGATGGGATGAAGTTTCCTGCCAGATGCCAACATCCGGTATGCAAAATCTAATCGTCGAAATTCGCTCAGCGACGATGGGTGTTGGAACATTTGAATCGGAGTTTGATCACCTGCAAGAAGTTCCCCGAAATGAAATTCAATAATTGGAACGCTTCCGATTTATTCTGAATCATTTGATGTCTTAGTGTCCGACCCGAAACTCTGAGCAGGGTTGGACACTTAAATCAAATTGTCTGAACTATCGTCTAAATCAATCCGAGCATAATCGCCCTGCATACCGTGTGTACCCTGTTATTGGTACCAAGTTTGTTGGCTGCATTTGTCACATAATTATTGATTGTGTGTTCGGACAGGTTAAGAATTTTGGAGATTTCATAACTGGTCTTGCCTTGACTAGTCCAGGACAGTACCTGTCGCTCGCGTTTCCCAAGCTTGATCTGTTTAACATTTCTGAATTCCGGGAATAAACTGACGGAACGCCATGCGACCAGAAATGCGCTTACAATGTTACCGGCTAGTTCGTCCGTAATTAAATTGTCTTTGTTCTTGAAAAACAATACATATTCAGTGCCATTGATAAAAGGTGTCTTCAGGGTGGCACATGAAAAAGTTTCTTCTTTGCCATTTTCCAGATCCGCCTCGAATAATTTGTTACTCTTGTTGCTATAAATCCAATAGTTAATTATCCTATTTTTGGCCCCGGTTTCATCAGGATCCAAAGATTGCTCCGACAAAGCATTCTGTATAAGTTGAAGCTCATCTTCCCTGAACAATTGACTATCTGGCCCTAAACAAACAACAAAACGTTCATGGCTGTTACCAATTACCCGATGTTGGAGTAACTGCCAGTGAGCCAAATTGTTCTTTTTGACCACATCATCCAGCAAGGCCTCCAGTTGAGAGACACTTAACGGATTAATCAAGTTCTGAACAAGTGTTTTAAACTGATCGCTCAAAATATCACCATGATCTTAAACATGGTCCCCCAAACCAGCACGGCTAAATTACTACATAATACATCCTGCTGCTATCCAAATATCAAGTCTAGCAGTATGATTCTCAAATCCAATTGTCCTGCAAATCTCGTCAATATGCAACAAATAACTTATTCGAAATATCAACAGTTTATGATTTTTCAAATAATATTACTGATGCAAAGGTTCTTGTTACCTTGACTTGTACAAAAGTACTTCCAATCTCAGTAAACATTGAATATCAAATAATAATAACACTAAATATAATAGTGGTTTGTATATTAGTTCAAGTTCATTGATAATCGAAAAAGAACAATAAAACTATAATGAATACTGACCAAATTAAAACAATTTTGCGTTAAATTTTATCCAAATTGATTAGGTGACCTAATTTCATTATAATCAACCATTAATCTATAATTGGATTTTAAGAATTTTCAAATACTCTAAATTTAGTTCTGGTGGAAAAGGCATGGAAACAGGCCTTTGCATGATGCTGTTCCACCATGCCGGCAGTCCGGTATGCCACCACTTTGTGGTAATCCGGAAATTGCCGTACACTTATTCTCAATTTTTATTCAAGTGTGTTGTTGGAAGAATTTACTAACAACTTTCTGCTGTACCTTTTATGCAGTTGCTTGTTGAGGGATAAGCCTGTCTTGAAAACGGCGGTTCCAATTTTGATGTTGGAGACGTTATGCGCTTTGCGAAATTCATTTCAATTTTTTTTGTCTCCGTGACAATCTCCTACAATGCTGATGCCACGGGTCAAAAATTCACCATAAGTGCTGGAATTACTATCGGTGAGGAACCAGCCAAATCCAATTTGAAAAATCTTAGTTATACCTGTGGCGCCGCTAAAAACAAAATTCGCCTGGCAGGATTCAATCAGTTGCAAATTTTGAACTGTAACGGAAATATTTTCAGTTTTTCTTCCTTTTCAAATGGAAAATATAGAACCGTCAAAATCAACTCCCAAACCGGAGACATATCGGTGTCAGGCATTAGGAAATAGCTTTGAGTTTTGACCAACCGGTGATCTGTCAATAATTTGGCTACCTGTATCAGGAACAATGCCAAAGATTGTGATGTTTGCATATATCACGCCACACCCGACGGGCATATTGATCATCCATTCACCCGCCATCAAGTATATCAATATTTTTTGGCATTAGAGTATGACGTGTTTATTCTGGCACGATTTTTGCTTCTTCTCTTTCAATCAGGAAAGAGAGTTCAAAATGATACACTGGAAAAACAAGTCACTGGACAAATTATCAGATTCCGAACTTCAACAGGCCCTCTCAGAGGCCATCCAGAATAATTTTGCCCGAAAAGGGCACTCCAATAGCAGTGATATATCCTCGACTTTCATTTTTGGGGTTTTGGCCGGTGCATCCCTCGCTGTAATGGGTATTTATGCCAGCCTGGCTTAAATAGTCCAAATTATCCAAACAGGCCTGGGGTCAGGACTCATCAAGATTTATTAATCCATCAGCCTTACACAAGGCGGTTTTACTATTCTTAATCGCAAGACCAATAACCATAAGACTTTCGATGGGAACCACTCGCGCTCTTCAGATATCTATTTGTGCTGTTTTGTCTATCTTAACATCTGCACAACATGCGTCTGGTTGTCAAAACTCTCAATTCAGTTTTTTTGGAACAAATAAATGCGAATCCCATTTCTCGGGATTCTATAATTTATACGGACAAGCCAGATTGGATCCCAATCTGTCGACCACCATAAAAAATTCCAACTGGATTACTGAAATCGCACGAACCAGTGACGTGCAGAAGCCAACAATATTTCTGGCTACCAAATCAATCAACAACAAACTGTCTGACAACGGCCCAAGCCGTCCTGCCAAAATGCTGATCAGGTGCCTGAACAATACAACCGCCGTTCTCTTTGAATTTCCGGGATATGAAATGTCGGATGTCAGGGAACATTCCGAGATTGTTTATCATACCGGTGGCGAATCTGATGAGATACTTGAATTATCCATAGCAGGAAACAAATCAGTATTAGGTGTGTGGCAGGGTTTCAGGGCAATTCCATTTGTACGCAAACTTTTTGACAAGCAATCCCTGAACATACTGGCTACCGCTAAGAATGGCATCGATCTTGAAGCCAGCTTCGATATCTCCGGCATTGAAAGCAGCATCACAAAACTTCGTAATACCTGCGAGTGGTAACAAACCAGCTGTCTTGCCCAGCTGTCTTGCCCAGCTTGTCTTGCATTGCCAGAAATTGTTATTGATCCGGACTAATTGCATAAGCAAAACCGGTCACAGATATATGCCATTACGTTGGGTTGATCCGCCATACGGCTTGTCAGTTTGGGTGTCCACTCCAGCGGTGCTTTCACTTTTGTGTGTATCTGGTTCCAGCAATTGTTGTTGAAAATTATCATTCCCATTTTTGGCAAGTTCATCATTGGCTGACTGATCAAGATTCCAGCTACTTTGGCGTTCTTGTGTATTCCCGTCCTTTATGAATTCCAGATTGGGATTGTTTCTGACCATCATCTCGTCAGGAGCAATACCTGACATTATCATCTTATCAGCTAGGGCGGCTATTTCCACCTTAAGAATTTTCTCGGCAACAAGGGTACTGGTCTCAATTGATATACTCAAGCGACCATTTGTATTGGATATTTTGACCTCAACCACTCCCAGACTATCGGGAAGCAACTGAATTGTTAAAGTCTTTGGTAATTGGGTCGAGATTTGCCCAGGTACAAATGTATTTGTAGCAACTGGAGAAATCTTTACATTTGATGAGATGGATTCAATGATCAGCTGGTTGAAATTCGCTGGTGCTACGCGTTCCAGTTTCACCTCTCCAATTTTCATTTTGGTTTCGTTTTCAATGGTAACTGCGCTTTTCGCGGAAACTGATTTGCTTTGGCTCAGAGCTGATTCAACTTGAACCTTGTTGATGGCATTGACGACCTTGATATTTGCATTCATATCCGCAGGTGCCTGTGAAATTACCGGTTTTGAATTTGCGCTGGCTTCACTAGCTGTTTTGATATTTCTTAGTGTACCTGGATCAATCCCTTTATTACTGAAATTTGCTTCACCCACTGACACTCGGGGCACTTTGTTTTTCAACTCACCTCGTCTCAGGATATTTTCCGAAACTTCCTGGTTGGAAATGTCTGTTCCCAGATTTTGTGATAGTAGATCTCTGCTGAATTTCTTATTCAAAACATCTGTTCTTTCGCCAGTTCGTGCTTCAGCAACGTCACTATTAATCTGAACAACAAGAGGTAATGAATTGTAAGCAGGCATCGATTCGTTCAGTACCTTTTCCTGTTTTATTGCATAAACATCAAACTCCTCGACAGACAGCAAGGCCTCATCAATTTTCAGTGCATTCAAATCAACTGCAGTATCAATTTCATTATCGGGCCCATCCAATTCAATAATTTCAGATGCCTCGATGAATTGTCTTAACCTGAATTTTTCAGAAGTCTCCAACTCCAGGGTCTTTCCAAATTCCAGATCAATATCGTCACTATTCTGGACTTTCCTGACAACTGAATTAGAACCGCTCGGTGTAATGGGAAGGGAAGCACCCAGTTTCATTGGTTAATCTCCGATAATATGGCTTCATAGTTTTTGGATAAATTTTCGTAACGCATAACGAAGCTATTGGTTTTTAGAAAATCCACCTGCTTTATCAACTCGGCCGGCATTTTAGGTTCTTCACCCGGATAGGCTTGATGATCATCTTTCAACTGCGCTTTCAGCTGATCACTATCCAAAGAAGGGCTTAATAGTCGCTGCGACAAAACAGTAACCGCGTCAAAAAGTTTCTTGTCATTGATATCAAATACGTCAGAATCAATCTGCTTCAGCATTTCTGCCGCTTCCTCGGTAATTTTATCATCCACGATGCCCGAAGCTACAGCATACAATTTCATCCGTGTGTGAAGCTTACTTCCAACCCTCAATTCTCCAAGCGCCTCGTTCGCAGCCCAGAGGGCAAGCTTCGTCCTCCCTAGAATCGTTGCACTGCGCGCAATGAAAGCCAAAACAAAAAGATCCTGTCTTTTATCCAGGTATTCAAGCAGATCTTGCAATTCTTTCAGCGATTCGGATTGATTTTCCTGTGGCATTTGCACAATCGCATAAGCATAGCTCTTGAGAAAATCATTGAGATAATATGACTTGTGAAATCTCCTCATATAGGTGGAAGAGAAAAACTTGAATTTGTCAAAATTCCTCGATATTCCGGCAACTCTCAATAGCCGGCGCAACGCTGCTTCCTCAATCAACGTGCCGGGAGCCAGCCTGCGGGCATCATTGAGATAATTTTCAGTCAGATCCAGATTGATTGAGGATGTTATCATGGCCCTGGCCAAAGCAAATTGGCCTGCCAGAGATGGCGGCAATACACTCGGCTTGTTTGCGTTCAGCATTCTGTATGCTTCATCAATATTGCGTTCACTAAATGCAATCGCCGCCTTCAGAGGAGATTTCTCCGATTTTCCCAAAATACTTCGTTTCAGAGCAATTTTCCCCACTTGGGGATTCCCGCCAATCAGCACATATGCCGCAGCCGCATCAAGATTTCTCTCATGCGCCCAGGTCTGGCCCTGGAATTTCAGCATTATTGCTGAATAATCAATCAACATATTGCGATAATCTTCCAGGGCATGCGGTAAGCCAGCCACGATTTTATCCTGGGCTTTTTGTAATCGGCGGATCAGTTTCCAGGGTTCATTTTCACCCTGTGGCAGTTCCTGATAACTCGATGAAAAACGAAAATCCGGTTCTTTGGGCAACATTTCTTCAGCATCATCATGCTCTTTATTATTTGCCCCGTGTTCACTTTTTTTCTCGGATTCAACAGGCTTGGATACATTTGAGGTGCCAGCTGAAAACGCCTGACCGCTTGCCACCAAAAAGCAAATGAACCCAATTATTGCGACATATATTCTCCCGCAGGTCATTATGAAATCCGGAGAGAAATTTCGATTCTGCGATTAATTGGAGAAAATGGATCTTCGGGAACAGCCAGTTTCACATCTCCGAAGCCCTGGATCATCTCAAATCTGCCTTCTTCGACGCCGCCTCGAACGAGCATATGGTAAGCCATATGCGCTCTGGCGGTGGAAAGTCGCCAATTGTCATAGGTGTCAGAGTTAAATTTTCTTCCGTCGGTATGACCCCCGACAATTATTTTCCCTTTTTGCCGGGACAATATTTCACCAATTTTTTTCATAATTCTGACCAGTTCAGGACTGGGTCTGGCTGAGCCTATATTGAACATCCCGATTTTGCTTTTATCAAACAATGTAATAACGGTCCCATTTTTGTCGCCTTTAATTTGAACGTCTGGGGCATTGACCCCCTCAGATTTCACAATCTGCTGCACCTTTTCTCGCACCCGCTCAATATACTCGGATTCTGTTTCTTCTTTCTTTTTGTTCTCATCCGGACTTTGATCCTTTCCATCCTGCGTTGCAGCAAGCGCAGTATCTGTGGACGTATCTGTTTCATTTTTTTTGCCAGTTAATGATTCATTTTTTTGCCCGGTTGACAGGTCTTTCTTCGCGGCAATTTTTTTGTCTTCCAGGTTGTCAGCAGATTTTTCACTATCCTCTTTATCAGTGGGTTCTACCTGGTCATCCAGTTGCTCTTCGAGCTGTGCCATTTCCTCGCTGCGATCAATATTATTGTCTCCCAGGTTATCAATAATTTTTTCACTATCCCCTTTATCAGTGGATTCTACCTGGTCATCCAGTTGCTCTTCAAGCTGTGCCATTTCCTTGTTACGATCAACATTATTGTAGTTCATGTTCCAGGATGAGGGGTCAAACGGATCCTTGAAGGCGTCCCCACCTGAAATTCCCAACTCACTTGATCTTGCATTTTCATCATTTTCGGAATCAGTATTTTCAACACGAACGTCCAACTCACTGGAAATTTCAGCGAGCAAAGCATAAGGGTTGGCAAACAACGCCTGCTCATCAAATGTTTTAGCAACGCCTTCTCCCTTGATTGCGATTACCTTACTATTTGAAATTATGGTACTTTCTTCCTCGTTCTCCACCTCTTCTTCACTGACATCTCCGTATTTGGGTGTTCGCTTACCCTTTGGATTGGATATTCGGTCGGTTAACTTGATCGGGTTGAAATAGCTGGCTACAGCTCTCTTGGTTTCCTCACTTGATGAGTTGATCAACCACATCACCAGAAAAAAGGCCATCATCGCGGTCATGAAATCAGCAAATGCTACCTTCCATGCTCCTCCATGATGTTCATCATGATCACCACTGACCCTGCGAACAATAATTATTTCATCATGGGACTCTTCTTCGTCACTCATGAGTATTCCTTAATTCTTCGAACAATACGATCGGTGTGAAAGTGCTCTAGATGGTGCTGGCCTCATCACTGCTAATCCATTGTTTTATCGCTCCGGCAACCCGCTCCTCACTCTGGGAAATCATGGCTCCCAACTGTTCACGAACACGCTCTTCACGTGCGCTAATATCAGCCAAACCGGTTCCTGAAAGATTTGTTTCAGGTTCATTCACGCCCTCATCGCTCAAATCAAAGGCGGAATCCATTGACGCATCAAGTAACGAATCATTGGCACCGGGAGCAATCTCAGAGGGTATGGCAAAGTTGCCATCTCCAGGATCGGCTCCCGGCAAACTTGGAATTGATTCATAAACAGATGATGGGCGTTCTCTCTGGAGAAATGAAATAAGTGGACGCAGTCCCAATAATGCCAGTATGAGGAAGCCCAGAATCAATCCCAGCGCATTAATCATCGAACCGAAATGCTGACCGAGCAACTGTATAAAACCACCTTCTGCTTCGTCCAGACCAATAATTTCTTCCGGGAGGAACTCCATAACGCTGACTTTGACAATGTCGCCTCGCTCTTTGGAGAGGGCTAAAGCTGATGATACAATATTCTCCAATTCCAGTATTTTTGCATCCATGTCGGCCTGACCCGGATTGTTACCCAGGATGGCGCTTATTCGAGCGGCATCCACCACAAGAGCAACCGACAATTTCTCAACTTGATAACCATCGCTTATCACAGAAACTTTTTTCTTGTTGATTTCATAATTTGTCAGCTCTTCACGTTTTTCCGAATTCTCTTGTGAACTCTGTCCTTTTACCGCTGAGCTTGGTTCTTCAGGCAAGTTTTGTGTTATTGTAGTGGCTTGACCGGCAGCATTATTTTCTGCCGTGCCCTTTTCACGAACAATCTGAACGGAGCGCTCAACACGAGATTCCGGATCATATATTGTTTCATCTGTGCGCCGCTGATCACTGTTTAATTTTGCACTGACTGTGACCCTGAAATTGGCGCTGCCTAGATGTGCCCCAAGCGCAGAAGAGATTTTTCGTTCTGCCTCTTGTTCAAAAGTGCTTTCCAGTTCCGACAATTGTGAAAACCTCAAAGCGCCCTGATCACCGCTGGATGTCATTAATGTTCCGTTGGCACTGACAATGGTAACCCGTTCGGTTTCCAGTCCCGGTACTGCGGCTGCAACCATATGGCGAATTGCCCGTACTGATTTGGCCGGTAAAACGCCAGTGGTTTTTAATACCAGCGATGCAGACGGCGCATCATTACCTTTTCGCCGAAATATTTTCTTGTTAGGCATGACCAGATGTACTCTGGCTGATTTCACACCCGCAATCATTTGTATGGTGCGTGCAAGTTCCCCCTGAATAGCTCGTTTATTGGTTACTTCCTGCATGAATGAAGTAAGCCCGAGCGAATTTACATTATCAAACAGTTCATATCCACTTTCTGGACTGGCAGGCAGGCCATATTCTGCCAGTATCATTCGCGCATCAGCCACCGTTCCCGGAGCAACATTAACTGATCCGCTGTCGTGGGAGACAACAAAAACAAATCCATTCTCGGAAAGAACCCGACTTATGGAATTAATGTCCTGACGGGAAAGGCTGGAATAAAGTGGAACGGTAGTTGGTTTGTTAAGGAAAGTGGTAATTGCCATAATACCAAAAAACACGGCAAATAATCCTACTCCCAACCCGATTTTTTTACTCAAATCAAGCGCGTTCAGGTTATTGAGAAGTATTTCAAATTGCTTTTTGTAATTCATAGCCAGCCAAACACATTATTCAGCTAAACTATGGGTCTCCAACCTTGCCTGAAAGTTGTCTGAAGCGTTTTTGTTCAGGGAACCTGAGAAGAAAGTTGCGATGGATGATCTTGATCTGGATCCTTTGTTGTTCACACGGAATGCTCGAGGGTGTCCAGAGCACATTTGATAAAATATGAACGTTTGACCGGCCCGTTTATCACATGTTTTCAGCAACTCCATAGTAGGCAGGGTGCCCCATGCCAGTACATCGGAGTCCACAATTGGTGTTGGAGCGAAGCTTGCCCGATGCACAAGCATCGCGCTACGCTCCGCGCCTGGCCAAGTGGGCCGATATGGGGCATCAGACGGTTAATGTAGCAGAATACCTTTAAAATGATCATGCAATCAGGAGCGAAAAGCGACCGGCGCTGGTGCGCCGTCCACGCGGAGGCCCGGCGTAAGCCCGAATAGCCGCGAGCAAAAAGAATCCAGACTGAATCAAAATAAGGGTGTTCTGCTATATTTCATCAAATGTGCTCTAAACAGCAAAAGCCGCCCCAAAAAATTGAGGCGGCTCGGGAACATTGTTCAAAGAAATTCTTATCTGAACAAGGATAGGATATTCTGGCTCTGACCGTTTGCAATCGACAGGGCCTGAACACCAAGTTGCTGTTGCACCTGCAAGGCTTGCAATTTGGTTGATTCTTCAGTCATGTCCGCATCAACAAGCTGGCCAACACCGCGCTCGATAGCATCCATCAAATTACTGATAAAGTCGTTCTGCATCGACACGCGCTTCGTTGCAGCACCGAGGTCAGCAGCCGAGGACGTCATATTTTCAGCCATGCCATCGACAATGCTGATCCAGGCGTCAATCTCTGCATTGGACGCACTCGAGATGTCGATATCCTGGATACCGCCACCAGTTGCAGCACCCGATACCGAAGCGATAGTCGTGAAGCCAATCGTGGCAGCGGTGGTAGCATCCGCCTGCGTGGTGGCAAACGATGTCATTTCAACCGAAGAGCTTGTGCCGGTGGTAGCGCTCGTCAGAACCAGGGCCCCGCTATCAGCACTCGCGGTTGCACCCGTCATAACGCTATTGATGCCTGTTGCCAGAGCATCAAGGTCGAAATTGGCGGCATCAGCAACGGCGAAGGAAAGTGCCTGGGCACCCCCATCAACTGTGACACCTATCTGAATAGTGTCAGCATCAGCGAAAGTGCCCTGGGTGTAGGCGAATGCAGCAGAAGTGCCTTGCGCAGCCGTTCCGCCCTCCAGAATACCGTTAGCGTCCGCGACTGCCGATGCGTCGAAGAGTGCTATAGTTGAGAGTTGGATGTCCATCGTACCAACTGAAACTGATCCATCGCCAGCGCGGATAAAGGAAGAGACGATCTGCTGCGTAGCCGAATATCCCGTTGAACTGGAATCAACGGAGAGCCAGTTTGTTCCAGAGAAGTTTGATGCCTCGGAGATACTGGTGAGCTGTTCTTGAAGCTGCCCGATTTCTGATTGGACTTTCGTTCTGTCGACACCCGGTTCGCGTGCCGCTACAAGTTTGACCTTGATTTCATCAACCACTTCCTTCGCGCTGTTCATCGCAACGCTTGCAACGTCAAGTTTTGCAGAGCCCAAGCCCAGTGCATCCTGCACAGTGGACATCGCCTTGTTATCTGAACGCATGGTGGTGGCAATTGACCAGTAGGCAGCGTTATCTTTTGCTGAATTAATCCTGTATCCTGTGGAAATCGCACTTTGTGTTGATTCTAACCGTTTGTTGGTCATGTTCAACGATTGCAGCGCTGTCATCGCTGATACATTGGTATTGATACTAGACATGATGTGTCCCCTTTTTTTTAAACACAATTATGGGACATTCCGGTTTTTCCGGTAAGACATCATGGCCTCATGCCAACAATACTGCAAAATCTGAGACAGCTCTTGCCGTGTCTTAATAAGCGAGACACTATTGTAGAGATATTAATTAATTCCTAACACCATCGAAGAATCTGGGATACAATCTGCTTCCCTGATCCACTCGACATTTAATCAGTAACTTATTGAAATATTTGGTGAAATTTTCCGCCTGATTGAGCGTCTTATTCACAACACGGATTTTAGCAATTCCCCAACAATAAGATTCCAGCCATCCATTAGCACGAAGAATAAAATCTTGAATGGTAACGCTACAACCGTTGGCGGCAACATCATCATACCCATCGACATGGTAATAACAGAAACGACCAGATCAATCACAAGAAATGGCAGGAGAATCAAAAACCCAATCTCAAATCCGCGTCTCAGTTCGGAAAGTAGAAATGCTGGCAATATCAGTTTCAACGACGGCTCAGCCAATTCTGTCCCCGATACTTCAGCTTCATTGCTAAAACTGGCAAATAACTGCAAATCCTTATCCCGGATATGATCCAGCATAAATGTTTTCAGTGGAGTGGTGATTTTTTCAAACGCGACTTCCTCCGAGATTTTGTTCTCGATAAGCGGTTGCACGCCTTCATTCCAGGATTTTTCAAATACCGGAGACATTACAAAATATGTCATGAACAGGGCCAGCGAGATTACAATCAGATTGGAGGGCGTAGATTGCAATCCAAATCCGCTACGAAGAAAGGAAAATGCAATAATGAAGCGGGTGAATGAAGTCATTGTGACCAGGAGACCTGGCGCGACCGATAGAACAGTCAGTAACAGCAAACCCTGAACAATTCGACCGGAATAGGTTCCGCCGCTTTGAGGAATCAGATCCGATAGATTAAATTCCTGGGCATTGGCTGTTTGCGAGTAAAACAGCAGCGCAATAATTATTATGAGTAATCTCATTCTGCTATAATCGACATGATCATCAGATCTTCGACTTGGCCATTTGTTGTTAATCTCGCCCGATCCAGCAAATCTTCCTTCAGATGGATAAATCCGCTCGGACCGGATATTTGCGCCAGCTTCAGCGTTTTGACAAAAGCTGTAATGTCGCTGTGCATGCGGGTTTTGATTTCAGCCGAATCCAGATCAGTTTGGCTGTCGGAAATAACTGCCAGTTGTAGTCGCACCCAAATATTATCATTATCACGCAGTGCAACCAGGATGGTATCCAGTTCAACAACATTCTTGTCTGAATCTGGAAGCGCGTCTGTTTCCTCACCCTTACCGTTCACTTCTTCTTCCTTGCCCCTTTTTGCCAATTCCTCACGTGCAGCATCCTCAGCACTTGTCGCTTCACCCGCATTCATCTGAACACCAACAATCCAGCCTCCGCCAACGGCAATGACAGAAACCAGAACTAGCGCAATAATGAAAACTTTGATTGATTCAGGTTTTTTTTCTTCCTCAACCGGTTCAGTTTTCGCCATTAAAGACTTTTCTCCTGCTTATTACTAAATCTCGAGTTATGCGAAAATAGCGGCCGCTTCCGTGCCGTGTTTGCTCTGGTATTTATTCCTCCATATGAAATCCTGGCCTCGGCGATTTTCTCATAAGCTATCGTGTTATCGGGTAGTATATCTTTCGATCGGACAACTCCCTGAACAGTTAGAATTCGCAGTTCATGGTTCACCCGCACCTCCTGGGTTCCTTCAATTTGCAAATTTCCGTTCGGAGAAGCATCAATAACCACAGCCGCCAATTGAAGTTTTATTGTCTCTTTTCGGATAACCGAACCGCCGCGTTCAGCATCCAGGTTTGCATCCAGAGCACCCTCAATCGAAGCAGAGGGATTATGGATGTTGGGATAAGAATAAGTACCCGCACCGGTCAATGAACCTGACAGGGTAGTGTCTTTACCAGAACGGTTGCTAAGCTTGGCGCTATCGTTCATGGATATTCGAATGGTCAAAATATCGCCAACCGCGTAAGCTCGCCTATCGCGAAAATAGATACCCTCGCGTTTGTTCCAGATTGCATTGTCGACCATTGCAACCCTCTGAGGCCCTCTGACAACCAGAGATTCTGGTTTTATCAAAGCACTTTGGACTGCAACCTGTGACACAGGGGCGGTAAGGTTTGGCGGTATACCCAGATCATGAAACGAGGCATTGCATCCACCCAGTATCAATACCGGGATTAGTATTGGCAGTTTTTTGAAATATTTGTTAATTGGTTTTAACATTGTCAACTTCCAGTGCACTGGTGAGAATGACCGCAACTTTCGCCGCATCGACCGGATCCATTTCGGTCAGTATCGCACTTGATTTTTTGGGATCCAGCTTGAGAATAATGCCGGATGCAATTATCGGCCCAATTTCAGCGAATTGAAGTGCTGCTGCATCCGGCCTCATAGTTTCAAAAATTTCCACCAGAGATTCATTAACACCTTCGAGGAATTCATCGCGTTTCTTTGACCACATCCTCAGTTCTTCAATTTTCTTTGCCAGTTCCAGCAATTTTTTATCAACATCTGTCTCTATTAATTGAAGCTTTCTTTTAAGGATCGAATTCCTGGCCTCTGATGCAACATCTGAAATATTGACGCAGTAACTCAACATTTCTGAATCGCGCATAATTGTACCGGTAGTAATTCCGTTTTTTTCAACGTTGTTGCTCAGAGCTCCAATTTTCGGTTGATCATATACATTGTTTACCTCGGCTATCGCTGGAGTAAAAACCCACGATAAAAGAAGCCCAATAACCATCACAGCCCAAGAATATTTATCTGGATACATTATATTTAACTTCCCCCTACTGAACGACTAAATCAGCTTGCAAAGCACCAACCGATTTGATCCCTTGCAATATGGCAATGATCCCGCTGGGTTTAGCGCCCATTTTATTTAAACCGTTCACAAGTTCCTGAAGATTTGGACCTCTGACAATGCCGATGGCTCCGCCTTCTTCTTCAACACCGATGGTAGTCGAGGGTTCAATCACCGTAACACCGTCAGAAAACGGCAAAGGCTGGGATGCCTGCGGAAATTCCTGTACGCTCACATTCAAGCCCCCATGAGTAATTGCCACCTCTGAAACAGTGACATCTGCACCAATGATTACAGTGCCGGTACGTTCATCAACCACGATGCGAGCCCGTGTATCCGGTTTGATTGTCAATTTTCCAATGGACGCATAAAATCGAGTTGCGCTGACAGCTTTTGGCACTCGCACTGAAATGCTTCGGTGGTCTAACTCCATCGCAACATTTTGATGATATTTTATCGATGTAAAACGGTTGATTTTATCAACAATCGCGATTGAAGTATCAAAATCAGGATTGGCAAGTTGCAATATCAATTGCCTCTCATCATTTAAATTTCCGGGTGCTGCTGCTTCCACAATACCTCCATTGGGAATGCGAGCGGCGGTTGGGTTGTTGCTGGAGATTTCTGCAGCATCGCCTTCCGCGGAAAATCCACTGACCACCAACCCACCCTGGGCAGAAGCATAAATGTTACCATCCCCCCCCAACAATGGCGTAAACACCAGCGTACCTCCTCGTAATGATGTTGCGTCTCCGATTGAGGAAATATTGACATCAATAGCTGTACCCTTGTTGGCAAATGCCGGCAATTTGGCGGTTACCAAAACCGCCGCAATATTTTTTGTACGAAAACTGGTCGTGCTGCGCCCAATACCCAGTTGATCCAGCATCGATTTGATCGAGGATTCCGTAAAAGGAGAATTACGCAAGCTGTCACCGGTCGAATTCAGACCGACAACAAGTCCATAACCCAGAAGCTGATTTTCACGCGCACTTTGAAGGCTGACCACATCTTTTATTCGAACATCAGCTCGAATTTGTCCAAAAGCGCCAAACAAAAAAGCCAGGCAAATTGCAATTGATACTATTTTTGATGCGTTGGTCATTATCTCAGCGCTCTTGCCTGTATCATGCCGTTCCCCATCGCAATGCCGGTAACGATCGAACCGCTATGAACATTTCTGGCTTTCACAAATTCACCCTTTTTTGCTGATGCCAGCGGCACAACCTCGGCCGTAATTCTCAATGTGCCGGAAACATATTCCATAATTGTTGGACGATTGACTTTCACAACATCCGGCTCGACCACACTATTGGTGAATATCGGCTGGTTGGGCATCAAGGTTGTGCGCGCTACCATTCCGACCGTTTGAGAGCGATCAACGTGTACACTGACCCTGTTCAGGTAATCGACCGGGACCAGTCGATCTTTCAGCAATGCATCAGTTATAACCTGTCCCGGGAAAATGACATTTTTCGGCACCGGTATTGGCGTGACCTCCTTGGCCGCATTTGACTCGGCGGCAAAACCCAGGATTAGAAATGCGAACAAAACAAAAACTGGCGCTATCGCTCTTGTCAGCCACAATATGCGAATAGCAAAGGACTTCATCAACGAATGCCTTTGGTTACAGTACTCGACATGTCATCGGCTGCCTGGATTACTTTTGAATTCATCTCATAGGCCCGCTGCGCGGCTATCATCTCTGTAATTTCCTTGATTGCATCGACGTTGGATGCTTCCAGATATCCTTGGTTGACGGTGCCAAAACCGGTTTCACCAGGTACTCCCTCAACGGCGGTTCCAGAAGCCTCGGTCTGAGCGAACAGATTATCTCCCAATGGCTCCAGTCCCGCCTCATTGGCAAAATTGCTCAGTGTAATCTGACCCAGCTCCGTTGGCGTTAATTCACCATCAAGGGAAGCAAAAACCTGACCGGTCGATGCGATGGTAATATTGATTGAGTTTTCCGGAACAGTTATTTGCGGTTCAAGAAGATTGCCATGGATATTAACCAGCTGCCCATCTTCATTGAGGTTAAATGCTCCAGCCCTGGAATAAAGTGTTTCACCATTTGCCCCGATTACCTGAAACCATCCGCTACCGTTGAGCGCAATATCCAGCTTGTTGCCAGTATTATTCAATACTCCCTGCAAATGAATATCCCGTATTGCCGATAATTTCACACCAAGACCAAGCTTGCCGCCTTCTGGCACTATTCCAGCTCCAGCCTGCTGGGATACGCCACTACTGCGCACTGTCTCATACATCAGATCTGTAAATTCCGCCCGAGCCCGTTTAAATCCCGTGGTGTTGATATTCGCGATATTGTTCGCGATGACCTCCAGGTTGGTCTGTTGAGCATTCATGCCGGTGGCTGCAATAGCCAGTGCCTTCAAACTCATAGGTTAATCCTTCCGCGTTTTTCTGTAATTATATTACTAGATCTGCATCCTGGTAATTTCCAGATATGCAGCAACAATCTTGTCCCGAACCGCTATTGTCATCCTGAGTGAGCGCTCGGCCTCCATAACCGAGGAGGCAACCTCATAGGCACCTGCATCACCATTTAATCCGGCAATTGATGTCGCCTCTGCCTTGTTCAGCGTATCAACAAAACTGGTGGCAGCGCCGCTCAGCGTATCACTGAATCCAATACCCGAAGATTCCACTCCGCCCGGTCCTACACCATCGTTATCTGTCGCAATATTTTTTACAGTGGCAGTATTTTTCAGTGCCATATTTATTGGTGCAATGGCGAAATCCACACTCATGTTATTTCCTCATCATATCAATGGTCATGGATATCAGTTTGCGCGCCTGTTTTACCGCTTGCATATTTGCTTCGTAAGAACGCAAGGTTTCTCGCATATCAGCCATCTCAAGCAGTATGTCGACATTCGGCATTTTCACCATACCAAGTTCATTAGCCGCCGCATGGGAAGGGTTGTGGACCATTACAAAAGGAGCCTTGTCAACGCCTACATCTACAACTTTCACTCGCGAAACACCGGTTCCACGTTCAAGTTCAGCAGCAAAGGTAATAGTTTTTCGTTGATAGGGATTGATATCAGGCGATGTCGAGGTGGTATTGGCGTTTGCTATATTCTCTGAAACAATTCTTAATCGCTGAGTTTCAGCGGACATCCCGGCTCCGGAAATAGTCAGTGATAATTGGAGCGGATCAGCCATTATCTAGTTCCCAAATACTGAGATGAACATTCGATGAAAGGATTTCATGACAGAGGTATTTAATTGATAAGCACTGGCCACCTCTCCTGCTTTTATCATCTCCTGAGGTAGACTTACTGTGCCACCTGAATGGTTGGTTTCCCAAGGAGTTTCCCTTTCAATCCTGATGCCGGCAGAGGTCCCAACACCCGCTTGAATATGGCGCTCATGGGTGCGCACCATACTGCTAAAGCTGTTTGATGCTTCACTCATTTCCTTGACATCAAGGGCTTTATAGCCGTGCGTTTTGGCGTTGGCGATATTACTTGAAACCAGGGACTGGCGAACCGAAAGCCAGTTCGCATTATCCGCTGATAGCTTGTTTAGAAAAATTTCGCTCATTACGATTTGCCATTTGACATTGCCATAGAGCAAAACTAGGTCACGTAACTTGTGTGAAACTGGATGAGACAAAATACAACGGATTATCGGGCAAAATATCCAATACCCAAACCGATAGTAGACCCAGGGCCTTTAATGAAGGCTCCCTACACCGCTTCTTGTTTACAGGGAAACGGTCTAAATCAGTTGAACCTGCCTGATTGCATCACTTAATTTTGCGGTGTTTTGTTCAGGCGCGCCTGAGGAATTATCAAAAGAAATATGATGCAATTCAATTTCACTACCGGCATCCTTGATAAACAGGCGGAAAAACGCAAAAATTCCATCATGCATAAACTCTAGATCCAGCGCGACAATTGGTGATTTGTCCCAGGATACATGGCTGTCGCCGGTACATGCAAAATTCATCGAATTTCTCTCAAAATGCCTTTCCAGGATTGCCATGACCTCATCATATACACCCGGCAATTGCCCGAGTTTGAGAAACACATCAAAAAATGTTGGCTCAATAGTTTTTAAATCATCACTTAGTTGCTGACAGGCAATTTTCAGCACTTCTTCTCTTTGATTTATTGTATTGGCAATCATTTGTTTAGCCATGATATCCTACGGAATTTGATTTGGACAACGCCCGAATAATATTTGCCAGGGGAACAAAAAACTCTGGCGGCACTTCGCTATCCACCTGAGCGATTTTATAAAGAGCTCGCGCGAGGGGTGGGTCTTCGGTAATCGGTATATTATTGGATTCTGCCACCTCCCTGATCTTCAAGGCTATGATGTCCTGTCCCTTTGCCAGCACAAATGGTGCTTTGTCAATTGTTGGGTCATATCTCATTGCAACAGCAAAATGAGTTGGGTTAGTAATCACGATAGTCGCTTTCTCCACTTCCTTGATCATTCTTCTTCTGGATCTGTCTCTGGCGATTGAGCGGTTTCTCATTTTTACAATTGGATCGCCCTCTGACTGCTTGCGCTCATCTTTGATTTCCTGATGCGACATCTTGATATCGTCAACCCAGTCTTTTCTCACCCAAACAAAATCCGCTGCAGCCAATATCAAAACGGTGAAGAATAGTCCGATCAGAATTTTTAAAAGCAAATCATGAATGCTTACCGGGATATTTATCGTGTCCACCAGCATCTGGGAAATCACGGTGTCAGATTCAGATATCACAACAACCGCGGCTACTGTGCCTGCTGCTGAAAACTTGAACAAAGCTTTACCGAATTCCCGAACCCCCTGACGGCCCAACAGGCGTTTCAACCCCTTTAAGAGTGATACTTTGGAAAGCTTGGGAGCGATGCGGTTTAAAACCATGCTTGGTTTGTTTTGTGAAATGGAAGACACCAATCCAAAGGCAACCATCGGCAGAATAATTGGCGCCAGAAGAAAAATCACGTTTTTCCCAACAATATTGATCAGACTGGCTGCGTTTTGCGGCGTATCCAGCGGCCAGTTTCCCAGATTGGCAAAAATCCCGCTCAGGTTATTACCCATTTGCGTAATAAACCAGGGTACGCTCATATATCCAACAAAAATCATCCCCAATATCGATGCTGCATTAGTAACTTCTTTCGAAAACGGAACATTGCCTTTTTCAATTGTATCAGTGATCTTTTTTTCCGTTGGCAACTCACTTTTGGAGTCTTTGTCTTCATCTGACATGGGTAGTAATCACCAGCCTTGGTTCTCGCGGATTCCTAAAAAAATTGAAAAGTCTGTACATCTAATCCGTCTGAGGCAAACTAATTATGCCTTCCTTTGAAAGTTTTAGTGCGCTCGAGATGAATTTTTTCTGAGCCTTTCCAATATCTTCCGGTTGGGTCGCACCACGAGATAATTCTGCTTCTACCACTCGCCTGTTTCGCTGAGATAGAACTTCAAAAACACTCTCACGCATTTCCTCACCGGAATCTGCCAGGGCCTGGACAATATCTTCGGTCTCCAGTCCATCTACCAATACCGCTCTGGCTTCTTTGCTCATCAGCACAATGGAAGAAAATTTGAACAATGACTTTCTGATCGACGCTGCCGTTTCTGCGTCAACTTCTTCGAAAAAACTAACGACTTCATCCGAGGTTTGTTCTGAAAACTGATTGATCAAGCTTGCAGTTTTCTCGATCTCCTCTTCATTGCCTTTATCCAGTTCTGTATTATATATGAGCTCAATCAAGTCATCCTCAAATTCGGATTGAAGATCATCTTCCAGCTCGCTTCGATTAAGGTAGGCATGAAATATCTCGTTCCTGAGATTTGCCTCCAGGTTGGAAATAATATTGACGGCCATCTCATCGCCAAGCCTTTGCAGCAATAATGCGCTGATTTGTGGAGGCTCGTTTTCAAAGAACATCTTTACGACAACAGGGTTCAATTGTGAGGTCTCAATATTGGTCCGTCTGGCTGCATTCGCAGCAGTTGAATTGTTATCACCTGCCCCCTCAAAATATTGTGAAAGAGTATCAGAGCTGGCAACAATACCATTCGATTCAAAATTCTCACCAAATTCTGTGACTACCTGATCGATCACCTGTGGACTTAAATCACGCAAATCTCCCGCTGCATCCACAACCTTCTTAATTTCCTCTTTTGAAAAAAAACTTGCCAAACGTGTGGCATTCTCTCTTCCCAACACCAAAAACAGAGCGGCGGCTTTTTCTGCACCACTCATTTGCGCTTTAGAAATTTCGGATATGTCCAAGTCCAACACCTGTCTTACCAACCCATAACTATTTGTGTGATCCAGATCCTACAATTGAGGTAAGAGTAATACCGAATTTTGGAGTATCTCCTTCAATTACCACAATTTCCCCATGGGCAATCAATTGCCCATTTGCCAGTATTTCAATTTCTTCACCAATATTTTTCTCAAGCGATACCAGCTCTCCTTCTTTCAGATGGGACAGCTTTGATACCGACATGGATATTCCCCCCAACACTGCCTGGACATCTACTTTGATATTTCTGATAGTATTCATATCAAGTGCACCATTTCCCAAATCCGCTTTTTTTGTATTTGTTTTCATGGATTTTGGTAGTGCGGTTGATGAACCAGCATTCAAATTCAACGCCTCACTTCCGATTTCCAAATCTCCTTCATCTCCAATCGGTGGCATATTCAAATTCCCTGACTCTTCTTCCATCAAATCAACAGCCGCCTCCATTCCAACCGGAGAACCAGCATCCAGCGGGCTTTCATTTTCGACCATTTCCAGTTCTCCCGCATCCGGCGACACCAAATCATCGAGTAATGAATCTGTATTCTCTACTCCCGGAATATCTTGTATTTGTTCCAGAGATTCTGATGGACTATCCAAATCGCCCTCATCAATCAGATCATCAGATGCAATTGACATGTCAGTTGACTTATTCTTTCCACCCTCAGTCGGGACCGGTCCGTCAGCCATTGGAAACACTCCGGGTATTTTCAGTCATTTCTGGATTGCGTGCAGTTGCCTGCTTTGCAAATATTGCACCTAATTCAGCAGCTTTTTGCTGATTTCCCAAGGCGACGCTGGAACGTATTTTTTTTTCCTCAAACAATGATTTTAGCAAAACAACACCTTTTTCCCGCGCAATATTGCCTGCCTGCAAGCGTACGGTTTCTGCATGCTCAACACTTTTGGAGAATCGTTGTTCAATACTTCCTTGCGTCGCTTCAGGATTGATGGATGCTAATCGGATATCACCTTGTCTCTCACCTGAGGGATCAACATTGTCACCATTAAAAAGCGCCGTTTCGATGTGTTTCAATTGCCGGTTCAGCGAGCTTACCAATACCCTGTGATGATCGAACGACTTTCTTTGATTGTCATAGCTTTTTTGATGTTCCAAAATCATCAAATCAACTTTTTCGCTAATATTTTTAATACCCTTCGTATTGATATAGAGCGTTTTCATAACCAGCTTCAGACGGGCATCCTGCCTGCGAATAGCCTGCGTTACCAGAAAGACAACCACACCGTAACAAACCAGCAATATCCCTGCAGCAAATAGTATTATGTTCCAGTTTCCCATCATATCCGCCTCTTTTTCACATATTTGATGAAGGTCCTGTTACGCAGAAGACTACTTCATTTTCATAAAATTCCACATCCGCCAAAAACAGATTGTTTTGTTCAGCATCGGTCACTGTGATATTTGTTGGAGCAAACTCGATATCAAGTCGGGTGCCTTTTTCAAATTTTGCAACATCTATCAAATTCATGCTTTTTGACGTTAAATGTGCAAACAAGGGTACTTCCAACCCGTTTACCCGGTCAGACAATTTCTGTGACCAACTAGCGTTATTAAATTTGCCGCTGGTTTCCGTATCATCTGTTTGTTGATCAAAATGCTTTGGTTCCAGCAAATCCAGTGTCGTCAGTACCGAAATCAAAAAATTCGCATCGGCAAAAGAAACTTCATAAGTTAAAACAATTAGATCAAGTTCCAAAGCAAGTTTATTGAGAGTTTTGAAATCCGTTTGTGCCGCATCGAGCTCACCGCAATTCAATTCAAGAGTTTTGAAAAAAGCGAAGCATAACCGATACGAAAAACGCTGGAACAACTTGGTCTCAGCACCAGTAAGTTGTAGGCGTTGCTCACGGGCGTCCTCACCATGGGCAGTGCCCAAAATACTTTTCAGAATTCGTCTGAAGGATGGAGAACCCAATCCTACGCACAGTAAGATTTCACCTTTTTTATTGTTGAAACTGACAAAATTTGCATCTGCACCAAGAGCAGAAAACTGTTGTTCATCCGAGTAAATCGCGACATTGGACAAAGTAAACGTCGTCTCCTCACTAATAAAATTGCCTACAAACTCCGCAAGGCCATTTTTTAATTTTTCCAGAACAACATCCAGGTCACCATATTGATCTACGGAAAATTCAATGTCCGCTCGTAATGCATCAAGTAAATCATCATTGGCGACAGCAAATTCCAAATTTTCGGAAGCATCTCCATGTGTTTGATCATTGGTCATTATTCAGCTGCCATGTCCATCGGCATATTCATGGTTTGATCTTCGACCGCCTCAAGTGTCGGTCGGTCTTTTGAAGAGATGGTTTTCCTCCCGTGCTCAATCGCGATGCTGGGTGCGGCACCATTCATAAAAGCAATCAGCGTTTGTTTAACAACAACGAACTGCCGGCTTTGCTTTTCCCGGTTGCTTTTGATAATAACTGCCAGCGGTCCGGCCATACCATAAGACATAAAAATACCGGCAAAAGTACCCACCAGCGCCGCGCCGATCAAATGGCCCAACACTTCGGGAGGCTGATCAAGTGCGCCCATTGCTTTGATGATACCCATAACCGCAGCGATAATTCCAATAGCCGGCAAGGCATCTGCAACCGCTTGCAACGCAACATATGGTTTAAGGCCATCTTTGGAAATCGTATGAATCTCTTCCTCCATCAGGGCTTCAATTTCATGTGGTCTCGCATTTCCAATCAATATCAGGCGTACATAATCGGTAATAAATCCCAGTTTAGCCTTGTGGTTTAGGATATTCGGGAAATTTTGAAATATCACTGAATCATCAGGATCATCCACATGGGCCTCTATTTCTGCCTTGGTTTTTGCCTTTACCTCATTCATCAGACTGTAGAGCAGACCAATGATATCAAGATAGTCTTGCTCCTTTGGCGATCCGCCTTTCAACGCCTCGACAACTGCCTTGCCTGTATCTTTTATTGTTGCCATCGGATTTGAGATAACAAAAGCACCTAATGCGATGCCACCAATGATAACAAATTCCCATGGCTGCACCAAAACCTCTACATGGCCTCCCATGGCCATGAACCCACCCAGCATGCATCCGACTGCAACAATAAATCCAAGTATGATGGTCAAGACGGCCCCCTTTAATTTCAGTTGGGGGAAGAGTATTAACGCCAGCTTGCGTGAAGCTGTCTTTCCAGCTTCACGCAAGCAATTTGTTGCAAATTATTTTCAATCTTTTTGCCAGCAACAGCGGAGTTGACAATATCATGACTGCCTTGACAACATTCAATCTGTTCGCAAGTGACCCCGTAGCAGCTCGCGAACGAATTTCCAAGAAACCAAACATCGCCAGAGAAGTAGAATACTACAATGAAAACATCAGTAGCATCAAAAGCATCGATGATTTCATGGAGAACCAACAAATCTATTCAACGGTAATGCGTTCCTATGGGCTGGAGGACATGGCCTATGCAAAAGGGTTCATGAGAAAACTGCTGGAGGGCGGCATTGATGACGATGATGCAATGGCCAACAAACTAACAGACCCACGTTACAAACAACTTGTCGAAGATTTCAATTTTGTGCGTTACGGTTCTGCAACAACAGCGTTTGACCGCACCCAGTCAGGGGTAATCGATAATTTATATTCTCAACGACTGGAAGCAGATGCCGGGCAGCAAAATAGCGGCGCACGCCTGGCAATCTATTTCAAGCGCAAGATCGAAGACATCGCTGACGCCTATTCAATTATTGGTGATCAGGCTTTATTAAAATTTGTGCAAACTGCTTTCAGCCTGCCGGAATTGATGAGTCTGGCATCAATTGAAAAACAGGCTGAGATGATTGATGAACTCCTGGATACCGATGACTTATCCGATCCCGAGTTTCTTGATAATCTGGTCATCCGGTTTCTTGACACCTGGGATATCACCAATCCGGAATCGGTAAGTATCCCCCCGCTGATATCTCCTCCGGGCGGTCAAATCGGAATTTCCCAGGACATATTGTCATCAATTCAGAATATTAAATTTTACAACCGGTAAGCTTCAAGGGTTTTCATAAATGGACACTTCAATTTATGTTGTATCAGCAGCTCAAAGAACACTTCAAAAGCAGCTGGTAGTCATTGCCAACAATATCGCAAATTCCAATACCACAGGATTTCGCGCGGAAAGTATTGAGTTTCACAGCCTGGTTTCACAAACTGGTAAAGAACCTGTAAATTATCCAATTGTCGCAACCCTTCATCCGTCCGGTAAAAATGGTTCACTTCAGAATACCGGAAATCCACTCGATATGGCATTATCAGGCGATGGCTGGTTTGCAATTTCCACGCCAGCAGGTACAGCTTATACTAGAGATGGAAGAATGCAGATTAGTGCATTTGGCGAACTGCAAACCCTAGAAGGTTATCCAATTCTGGATGCAAGTAATGCACCATTACTGATACCGGCAAGTTCAGGGCCCCCAAAAATTCACAAGGATGGCAGAATCGAAGTGAATGGTAGCCTGGTTGGGAATATCGGCGTTTTTGAAGTCGACGAAGGCAGCATGCATAGTCGATTTGGTAATTCCGGATTCTTCTCAACTATTCAGGGTGTGCCAATCGGTATTGGAGCCCAAACGACAATTCAACAGCACTTTCTGGAAGGATCCAATGTCAACCCAATGAGAGAGATGGCAAATCTTATAACGGTTTCCCGAAGTTTTGAAAGTGCCGCATCTATGGCTGAAAGCGCGGACAAGGCAATCTCGAAATCCATCAATGAACTTTCAGATGTGTAATACCAAAGGAAGTTGGCATTGATTCATTTGACTGTATTCACCTACAAATCGAGTCTTGGTGATGGCAGTCGTGTTATTGAGTAAACGTCCTGTATCCCCTAAATCCAGGTCCCAACAATAATACCGACTGGTCCAGTTTCAATACCAATTATTGACTACGCCGCAACTGCAAATCTCGCACATCATCTTTGGTAATAAAGTCTATGTTTTGAATAAGCATTTTATGCACCATTTTTTTGCCAATGGTGGCATTGATATTGGTCACCACTTCATTTTGAAATTCAGTGTAATCAAACTTGTCAAGTCGGTAGACATCAAGATTTTCATTCTTGTGAACGGTACTGATAATCACATCCCTGGCATAATATTTAACCGGTATGGATATGTACTCACTCATATCCCTATCTACAATAATTACCGTACTCAGCATCAAATATCCGATGATACCGTTATTCCTGATCAATGCGATACTCATTGAATCAATATTAATATTGGTTAGCTCATCTAAATCCACCTCGATTTCCTCCGATGAAGTAGAAGAATGCATGTAGCTTGAAAAGAAATATGCTGAACCCGTCATCATTCCGATCGACCAAATACCAACGAATATTAACTTAAGCATATGCTAACTCCCTGTATTGAAGATTGTTCAATCCTTTCCAGCACAAAAGGTGTCTGCTGGCTGGCCAGCGAGCCGTGCTAGTCGGGCGATTAGCCCTAGAATTTGGCAAAACTGGAGGCATCGTAAGTGCCATCACTCTCAGATTCGTTGATCGCATCTTCAATGGTCTTGGTTATTTCAGAAATCGCATCCATACGGGACTTTAAAGCACTCAGATTGTCATTCAGCATACTATTGACATTGATCACCTCACTGCGGTTTTCTACGCTGGCACCAGTTGTTTCGATCGATTTTGCCAGATGGTTGAGGTTGGCAAACATCTGCATTTTCTCTCTGGCAAAAGATTCAAGTTTATCTACGCCTCCCTGCATCAGATGAGATTTTTCCCGCTCCAGCAGATGTCTAAGATCCCGCAACACCACGCTAAACTTTTGCGAATTATTTGTTGACTCCATGCGAAGTCTGTCAGCGGTTATCAATTTACCATTTTCCTTCTCCTGCTCAGCGAATTATTCGCCTGGGGTTTTGTCTCATAGGCCCTTGGCATTGGTTTCAAAATCAATATTTTGCATATATTTATCCAAGCCAAGACTACCTCCAGCAGCAATTTTATCAGCCATAGCGTCTGAAAACAGTGATGCATAAATATCTGCCTCGACACCTTTGCCAAACGTAAATTCAGCAAATTCAGCAAACAATGGCTTCATCATTAAACCGACAATCATTTTTTCCAGCGATTTCTCAACAGATGCATTCTGGCTCGTCGTGCTGGATCGCAGATCCAAAGTCAATTTCTCAACGCCGTTGTCCTCTGGGCGTAAAACCTGAAGAAATGTCTCCTCACTATTCTGAATAAATTTTGTCGCGGCTTTTTTCTGAATGTCAGAAATCTGCTGAATGTCGACACCATTGATTGATGGTAGCTGAACAATATCCATGATACTCCTCCATGCGCTCCAAGTTGAATAGATGATAATTTTGCTAGCTTTCCCGAAACTTGCATTTACAAAATCTGATCCAGATAATTCGATAATTCCATATGGAAATTGACCAATATGTCATCACCAATCCAAACCAGCAGTACCGAGCCACCACATATCAGAAAGGGAGTTGACACAAAATATACCGGAATTTGCGGGGTCAGTTTGTTGACCAGGCCAGCAATCAGATTTGCTATTACTGCATATATGATAATCGGAGAACCAAGACGAATCACTATGTTGAAAAACCTTGCAAGATTATCTGTCGTGGTTTCCAAAATAGCGGAAATCGACAAGACCTCTCCCGGCGGATAAATCTCAAACGACATTGCCAAAGCCAGGATAAAACTGAAATGTAGCCCAGTGGAAAAAAATAGAACCGTAGCTGTTACGTTAAACAATCCGGATAGAATAGTTGACGACTGGGTATCAGCAATGGGAGTCCCGGGAATGGGGTTGAGTCCAATTATCTGGGTAATTACTTCGCCAAGAAAGGATAGCGCAAGAAACATAAACCTCACTGGAATAGCCAGTGTTGCTGCAATCAGAAACTCACCTGCCATTAATAGAAATATTTTTTCCGGCCTGATCGGGACACCAAAATCAATTGATATCTGGGTCAACGAGAAAACCGCGATTGCAACACCTATCGCGATAAACAGACGTACATTCATCGGAACCTGTACCGAAGAAAACCCCGGCAAAAGCATCAAGCATGTGGATACTCGGGTAAAAACAAGCATATAGCCAATGATATTTACCCCGACTAGGATCATTCTGAAATGTCTCCCAGAACCTCCACCACCATTCCTCTGGCGATCTCAAGATTTGAAAGCACTGATAAGGTTGGGAATATTCGCTCTATGACCATACGCACATAGGTGCGGCTTTCCGGCGAAGTGGTGACAGCAAATACCTCTCCCTTATCCAGCAGTGACTGAATTTTCTCGCGAGCCTGATTACCAAAATTTTCAAGCTCGGTTGGAGACATCTTGAACTCCGACAAGTCCCCTCGCGCATCTCGCTTCAATGCATCGCTGAATGCCTGATCCCATTTAGGACCCAGGCGAAGTAGCTTCAACTTACCATCCTGAAGGATATCACCACAGATTTGCTGGGATATACGTGTTCTGACATGTTCAACGATCTGCTCACCCCTTTTTGAGTAAGGCGCAATCTCAGCGATCGCTTCAAGCAATAAATTGACGTTGCGTACCGATACGCGCTCAGCCAGCAACAGCTTGAACACCGCCTGTAGCCCGGAAAATGACAAATGAGTTGGGCATATTTCCTCTATCAATCGCGCATATTCTTTATCCCGACTATCAATCAAATGCCGCATATCCTTGTAGGAAAATAACTGTGAAAGATTGTTTCGTATCACCTCGCTCAAATGTGTGAGTATCAATGACATCGGATCTATCGTCTGATAGCCCTGTTGCTTCAATTCATGTTTGTAAATATCGGGCAACCGCCAGGCTTTTGCGCCGAATACCGGTTCAATTACATCCTCAAAAGGCAGATTGGGTTCCTGCCTGCCATTTGACAACACCAGTATATCGGTCATCGAAACGCTTTCACCGGCTAGCACCGCCCCAAATATTTTTATCTTGTAACCTTTCGGCTCAATGGAAAAATCGTCAGTTACTTTGATCTCGGGAATAACAAAGCCGTAGGACTTGGCAAATTTCTTTCTCATTCTGCTGACGCGAAATCCGAGCTCTTCTCTATCCAGCAAAAGTTTTGTCGCCAGTTGCTTTCCAAATACCAGCTCAATTTCCGCAACTGTCAATGTATTCTGAATTGAATCCTGTTGCTCTTCCTCCAGTTTTTCCTTTTCATTTTCCTTCTGCATCTTGATAAGTTCAACATCATCTGACCGACGCCTGGAAATGATTTGTGACATCACAACCATACAGACCGCCAGCGCAAAAAATGGCAGAAATGGCAAACCAGGTGTAATTGCCAGGACAATTAACAAACCGGATGTAACCAATAAGGCTTTAGGATAATTTCCAAGTTGGTCAAGTACAGCTTCTTCTGCAGCTCCCCTTGTTCCACCCTTGGATACCAATAAACCCGCAGCAAGAGAGACAACCAGTGCTGGTATCTGGGAAACCAGACCATCACCAACTGAAAGTCTTGTGAAAACATCAGCAGCCTCACCAATGCTCAGTCCATGGCGTGTAACCCCTATAATGATACCGCCAAAAATATTGATGGCGGTAATAATCAGACCGGCAATTGCATCACCACGAACAAATTTTGAGGCACCATCCATGGAGCCGAAAAATGAACTTTCTTCCTCAAGTTCCTTTCTGCGAACCTGAGCCTCTTTTTCATCCAGTAGTCCTGCCGACAAATCCGCATCGATTGCCATTTGTTTTCCCGGTATCGAATCCAGAGTGAAACGCGCACCCACTTCTGCAATACGGCTTGCACCTTTGGTAATCACCATGAAATTCACCGTGATCAAAATAATAAAAACGATAACCCCGATGATAAAATCGCCACCCATGACGAAATTTGCAAACCCCTTGATGACATTCCCCGCCGCGTCTTCACCGGTATGGCCATTGGCTAATATCATCCTTGTTGTCGAGATATTCAAAGACAATCTCAACATCGTTGCGATCAGTAACACGGTGGGAAATGAAGAAAAATCAAGTGGTTTGTGAATCCACAACGCAACCATGAGTATCAGCACGGAAAGTGATATTGACAAACTGAGGCCAATGTCGATGAAGATCGCGGGAATCGGCAGAAACAGGACAGCCAGTATGCCCAGAATGCCTATGGCAAATGCCACATCGCGACTGTTTTCACTCGCAGGTTTTAGAGATGTTGTTGTGTCTTGCAGAGCCATTGATTCCCCCCGTTGCCATGGAGAATATGAAACAAACCTTGCTCCAAATTGGAGTAATACCAAAGGCCCTTGATATCACGCAACTTAGAGCACATTTGATGAAATATGAACCGAATAAGGATTAAAAGCCGGATGAAATTCGAGAATATGAAAGAGTTGCCAGGATATTGATCTGGGCCGCCATAAACGAACTGGCGATCGAAGCGACAAATAATACCGCAACAATTTTTGGGATGAATGTTAGGGTGATTTCCTGAATTTGGGTTAGTGCCTGAAATAGCGCAATCAGAGTACCGACCACCATCGCAGTTATGACAATGGGCGCAGATATTTTCAACAATGTCTGAAAAGCAAACTGAATTAATTCCGTAGCCTCAGCCTCATTCATATCAGACGGCCTTTATTCAGAAACAATTTAATTTCAAAACCTATCATTGGGAAACAACGACACCATCACCCATTGTAATACCAGTTCCATCTGCCAGAGTAGCAGTAAGGCTACCGTTTACCAAGGTTACAGAAGCCACTACTCCGCTTTGGGACCGGTCGGCCGATGTCACCGTTCTACCGATCAGAGACGATGCCTGTCCAAACAAATTTGACATAACCAGGGCATCCAGTTTTTCATTCGTTTGTATTTGCTGCTCGACGCTCGAAAATGAGGCAAGCTGCGCCATGAATTGTGCAGGATCGGTTGGTTCTGTGGGATCCTGGTACTTCAACTGCGCCACCAGCAAATTCAAAAATGCATCATAATCCACATTAGCCTTGTTGGTTGTCTGGGCGCTGGCATTTGCCTGATCGCTCGCAGCAATAGCGCTAACGGGTGACATAGCTCTTGACTCCCTTGTCTGCCGCGGCGGGCTCTTTGGAATACGCGATACTCTCCGGTAAATTGGTTCTTGGAATAAGAACCAATTGTTCGATTGGAAACAGTTTCCTGATCATTTTCAGAGCTGAAAATATCTTGCCGGTGGAGACTTCAATATCAACTTCTTTGATACCCTCTTTCAAATCTTCATTCTCCAGAGTTTCCAGTATGTCAATTATCATGGTTCGAAACATTTTTTTTGAGGGTTCCGTATTTACCGGATCCATCAGCAAAAGCTGAACAACAAAATATAATTGTTTCAACGGCGTGTCGGCATCTTCCTTTTGCATGATGTGATTTTCAAGCAGAAATGTAGTATCGTTCAATAATTCAATGGATACTTTCCTGTCTACTCTCAATACGGCCCCGTTAATAAAAATTCGTTCATTGGCGCGCAAATAGAGTTTGATATTCCCCACTATTCTAATCCTTTTGCAATTGTTTCTGAAATCTCACGTATCGGCTTGAACTGTGTCGATGGAGCATTTCTCATTTTTTCTATGTGCTTCAAAATAAATATCCCAATTGATATCAAAGAGGCCTTGGTCTCGGCCGGACTGGTATTTTCTTCAGAGGCCAAATCACTGAGAAAGTGGCTCCATAGCCGCTGCGTGAAATACATTGCCGCCAGTCTGGATTTAAATTCATCTGGATATTGATCACTGTGAATCATCAACTGGATAGAGCGCTCAATGATTTCCTTCTCATCGTGGCGCGCATCTTTTTGATCATCTTCCAGTGTGTCGTCGTAAGCCTGATTAAACATGTATTTGTTACCGATTATTTCTAGTGTTGCTCAATTTTGATACATTAAATAAAATTCAAGATTGAAAGTGATTGGACTTTGACTGTAGCTGCGTAGGACGCCTCAATGCCTGCCACGATCTGGTTAAGACGCGAGGCAGCCTCATAACTGTCCACATCAGTTAACAGTGACATTTGAGTTGCAAGAACATTTTTTTGAAATTCAAGCCTTTCCGTGGCGCTTGATACCCTTTCCTCAATCACTCCCACCTTTGACTGTTCAGTTGCAATTTCGCCGATACTCTGTGCCATAAGTTCAACTGACAAATTGCCAACTTCATCCAACGCCGAAGGGTTAAGATTGCCAATAGAAAATTCTACCATCAGTACGGAAGCTGCAGTAAAGTTGCGAAACGCTCCAACATTGGCGGTTGTTGGATTTTCCACTAGCTCTCGTGTCGATATTTTTGACCGCATCCCTCTATCCGAACTGCCGGTCCACAGCAAATCCCAGTTCGCGTCATTAAACAGATCAGCATACGCTCCATCTACAAATGCCTTCATGGCTGCTGGTGTTATGGATGCAGCCAAAGGATCGCTGACTGCAAAGCCGAATTCAGTCAAAAAGGCGTTCTGCACCGCAGTCTTGGCAGCACTGCCCGAAGCACCTTGATAATCATAAATTGCCTCCGAATCTGAATTGATTCCGGAAAATAAGTATTCTCCGCCCAATGATACATTCAAGGCGCCCGCAAATTTTGCCAAAGTTGATTGTCCCCCAGCACTCAACAAATCTTTATCACGAGGTCCGCCAACTTCTGCAATAACCAAAGATATGAATTCATTGGCATCATCAATCATGGCATTCATCGATAGCTGCATTGTGGAAAGACGGTTTTCCACGAATGAATTTGTCACCTTCGTTTGCTCAATAGAACTAATTTGATTTTCAATCGTGACCGTTGACGAAGAAAACGCGCCCAGCGAATAACCGACATCGGCTTTTCGACCGGTTACAACCTCCTTCTGGGCATCCACAAGTGAATGCTGCATGCGTGAAAACTGCAACCTCAGATTATTGTTTAAAGCGAATGTTGATAGATTTCCCAGCTTCATCGCGTTCTCACAGCGTTAAGTAGTATTGAGAACATTTCATCAATGGTCGCTAGCAGCTTCGCTGATGCCTGGTAAGCTCTTTCAACTTCCAGCAATTTTGACATCTCAGTGTCAAGGTTGGTACCCGCCTCACTTTGGTATGCATTTGAATATTGTACTGCCAGCTCACCTTTGTAATTAGCTACATCGTGTGCGGACTGACGTGTCGAATGCAGCCAATCCAGGGAGGATGCGGCAAAATCAATCAAACTCAGATTTACTGGCAACCCGGCTTGCGGATCAAACACAGCCGGTGTGCTAAAAGCTGAAGATAATGCATACAGGCGATCAGAAAATCCACTTGCACCAGTCGGGTTATAGATATAATCAGGATCACCATTAATGCCTCCATCCCTTATCAGCTCGGGATTTCCGCCAGTCTGGGGATCAATCAAGGCATTAATACTGATTGACGCCGCAATACCAGGCTCAGTAACCCCTGAGGGAGGGACTGCAGGCCCGCCATCCCATGTGAACATCCCGGTTAATTTTGGTTTAACTCCGGCAATGCTCTGGTCTTCTTCGGCAAACAGCTCAATTACTGATCGGGCAATTTCATCAAGCTGGTTCTGCTGATTCATCAAAATATCATCACGTAACTTGAAGTTGCCGCCCAGACGGCCGGTTGTTACCGGCAGCCATGGCTCATCACCACTTGCCGGAACGCCGTCAATTAAAAGAGTATTTCCGACGGTAGTTGATCCATAGGAGGAAGTAGGTTGGAAGCTGACGGTCCGTGCCCGACTCTCAAACAGCAAAAGACCGTTATTGGTCATAACCATAATATCATTGTGGTCCCTTGGTACAACTTTGATTCCGACTTCCTGCGACATTTGCTCAAGGATATTGTCACGCATATCAATACTATCCAGGGCATCCTCATTGCTGTGCGATGCCATCACGATTCGGTCATTTACAGTCTCGAGTTGGCCAAGAAGCGAATTCAGCTTTGTCACGCTACTGGCTATTTCCTTGTCTGCGTTGGAACGTTCCGCCAGCACTTGTGCGTAAAGATCATTCAGGGTCGACGCAAATATGCGGCCACGTTCAATCAGGGAAGTACTAGTACCCAGACTGGATGGAGTGACCGCTGCCAACTCGACTGCCTCTCTCAAGGAACCGAGCATGCTGGCTGGAGAATTCGAAAAATCATCAATCCCCATAGAGTGAGCCAGTTGATCAATACCGCTCATGACTACATTGGCATTAGCCGCCTCGCCATTTGCGGTTATCGTTGCATTGTAGAGCGAGCGGTGTACATAACGCTGGATATCAACCTTGATGGTGCCGTATAATTGGGTTGATACGAGCGCATCCCGCCTGACATAATTCGGATCCCCTACCCCGGAAACGTTCCTGGACAAAATTGAAGCATGCTTCGCGTTACCTGCAAGGGCACTTGTAGCCGAACGTAGAGCATCTGTTAGTGTCATCTAGGAATAACCATATTCAGCGCTTCAGATTGACCAGTACATCCATTAGGTCAGATCCGGTTTGAAAAACCTTTGAGTTGGCCGTGTAACTTCGTTGCGATTCAATCATTATTGTTAGCTCCGCCGCCATATCAACATTGGATTCCTCCAGGGCATTGGCGGCAATACTGCCAAAACCTTGCGTATCCGCAGCGCCAACCAGTACATCACCTGATTCAATAGTCGCAGCGAACAAATTTCCGGGTAAGGGTGCCAATTTATTGGGACTTATTACTTTCGCCAGGGCCAGTTGATATATTGCCGCGGCAAAGCCATTTTGGAATATACCGAATACAGTTCCGTCACTTGCGACTTCAACCCGGTCAATACTCGCGGGCGCACTGCCATTTGCTTTCGCTGAAATCAACTGGTAATCGGTTGCAAATTGGC
This sequence comes from Hyphomicrobiales bacterium, assembly GCA_024225445.1. GTDB lineage: Bacteria > Pseudomonadota > Alphaproteobacteria > Rhizobiales > Rhizobiaceae > JAAEMP01. The sequence goes on from JAAEMP010000279.1 coordinate 47,324, forward strand.
TGATCCCGTCCATTTGCAGATCCATGGTGACGCCGCCGGGAATAGGGATGATGGCGCTGACTGAACCTCCACCTAGTATCTGGCCGGTAGTACCGTCAAAAACCAGCGTCTGTGTGCTGAGGGCTGCCGAAGCATAGGGAAATGAACCGTTCGTGGAATCTGCAGCATCATAGGCCGTCATTTCCCAGGTATTTACTGCAGTCTTGGCATAATAAATATCGACTATTTGCTCATTTCCGAGGGAATCATATACAACCATGGAGGATTTGCCTGCATAATCTGAGATGGCCAAATTGTCAGAAGGCAGCGATCCCGGTGCCACTATCGAAGCAGTTGCCGGCAGATTTGGTACCAGCACTCCTTCTGTAGTCGGATTGGCGTCCAGTGCCTGAATGCCAACATTGACCGGTACCAGCCCACCAAAGCCATTGGCAACGGGAGGCGCGCCCGTATTGGATATGTCGTAGCCCAGCAGACTGTTGCCATTGGCATTCGTCAACACCCCTTCATTATCGACAATGAAAGAACCAGCTCGTGTAAGAGATATAACACCTGCTCCATCCTCAACAATAAAGAAGCCCTGGCCACTTATTGCCAAATCAGTGGGAGAACTGGTTGATTTTATTGCGCCCTGCCTGCCAATTTCAGCTTGAATGGATGTAGTGACACTGCCGGAATTATATGAACCGGCATTTTGTGCAAGAACTTGGGTGGAAAAATCAATTCCGGTTCGCTTGTATCCGTTGGTACCGGCATTCGCCACATTGTCTGCGACTGCTGAAAGCCTTGTCGCCTGGGCATTCATGCCGGAAACAGCTGTTCTCATCATTCCATAAAGGCCCATAGCAAAATCCTAACATTCCTGAAAGCTGTTGTTATCTGTACAAGTTGCTTGACGAATCTTGCGCGAAACTGTTGAAGCCATCGGTATCTATTTGAATTTGGACATTTTATTCATACTAATTTGAAACCTGCCACTTTCAAGCTACCAATGCCTGCGGTACATTCCGGTTAACGGCCACCAGATTGGGATCCAACCGGTATCCAAGATAACGCCGCGAATCAATTGGATCCATCCCAAGATACTTGCTCAGCTTTTTCCTGAGTTTACTGATGTGACTCTCAACCACATTTTCTTCAATTTTTTCATCGAACACCCCGTAGATTGCGCCAAAAATTTGGGATTTGGTCGCTCTGCGGCCATTAATACTCGCCAAATATTCAAGAATTCTGCGTTCCCGGCGGGGGAGTTGTAATTGTTGACCATCCAGCTCCGGGTCCCGTCCATCAAAATAGACAAGAATCTGTGTTTTGGATTTTTCAGGTACCGCATTCATCGAGCGTTTTTTAATCGCGGCAATTCTCACCAGCAGTTCTTCAAAATGAACCGGTTTGATGACTACGTCATCGACACCTTTGCGATAAAAACTGATCAGTTGTTCCAAAGAACGATTGTCCAGCATCGCTACAATTGGGACATCAAGCCTGGTTCTTATTGTGTCAATAACCTTTTGAGGATCTGCACATTCACCTACTAGAATTGCTTCTACAGTCGCCAGCTCACCAATATCACTAGTGGTGACCCATATGATCAAATCAGAAGCGGTAAGTTGAACAATTGTTTCGCCAGCTTTTTCAAATCGATGCTTGTATGTATCGACCACCAGTTTTCTGTCTTCAACAAAAACAATCACTTTTATCCCCCGAATCAGTTTCCAATTCCGCTAGCAATTTTCTAGTTGATTGGTTGACTCGTCGCCAATAGATGAAATTTTGGGAGTTAAATATTACCTAATAATTTAACGATTTATTAACTTTTTTACCAATTTCAGCTGTCGTTTTTAGAACAGTTTTTGCTAATATCGCTACGGAAACTTTAAACGCGCAGGTCACGAAAACAGCTTTGTTTGTTAAAAAAATAGTAACACTTGCCACCTGTTTTCAGAGTAATATTTCCGATTTTGTCACCAGGAAATTGCCTGAGGAAATCCAACATCAGGGAAACTCTCATCCAGCGGTAAAATTTTATGGAAGATTTAGAAATTCTTAAAAGACTTCATTTATCACTGGCAGTGCGAGCGGATAACATCTGAAGCATGACGCATACTCGTACTCGGTGTTTCCGAGATATATTCTCCAAAAAACTTATCACCATCTGCAAAGCAGCGGAACCGATTAGCAATTGAATTTTTCGATTGTGCTCAACACTGGTTTCCAATGAGGGCAATTTGCGACATGACAAAAACTAAATCAGGAAAACCTTCTGCTGAGCCGGAATTGTCTGATAATAAAAAAGACAAACTAATGACCCTGCTTTGGAAAATAAGTTTTGTCTTGTTCCTTATTGCAATTGTATGTCTGTTTGCCGGTATCTATGATCTGGGATTTATTAATCTCACTCCTGTTCTTTCAAAATATGCAGCCATATTTTTAGGGATCAAAATCCTTACCGGATTATCAGGAGCCTTTGCCATATCTCAGATTTCTTCCACAAACAAAGAAATCAGCAAACAGAATTCTGAGTTGTTGAGCAAGAAAATGGAAGAGAAAATTGCAGTTGTTGAAGGTAAGGTTGAAGAGTTTCTAGGAGAAAATTACAAAAAACTGAATGAAGAAAATAGCAATCTTAAAGTTGAATTTGATCAAATCAAAGAAAACGCAAACAACAAAATTATTGCAGAAATCCAAGAATTAAGAAACGAAAATGCCGATCTGCGGAAAAAACTGGACAATAGAGAAACAGTAAATGAGGAAAACCTCGAACAGGAAGATCAACTCCAGGTCGCTTAGGACACTCCAGGTCGCTTACGACACTCCCGGTTTCTTCCAGGACTTTTGACAAGCAATTGGAATTCCAGGCTTTTCTGGTGCCAGTTGATTTGATTGAATTTGAACATACCATAATCGGGGATTTAACATGAACACATCCACTGCTCGCAAAGAACAAAGAGTTCCGGCAAATATCTGCGATGAGGCATTCAGACTTGCTAATATTCACCAGGTTTCACCCACTCCAAAAGCCTATGAAACCTGGTATACTTACGTAGCCGGCAAAAATGTTGAACTCAACGATTTCCTCAATCCAATCGTAAATTCCGGGGAAGTTATCAGTGATTACGACCTGAAAAATATTCACGACAAATATGTTTCACCCTCAAATCCGGATTCAATTCATCAAGGTGCTGCAAACTACAATTTTAGCCGGGAAATGGATGACATCCTGAATGTTATTCAGACTTACCTTACCTCCAGCGAATATTTCTCCGGGACATTAGACAAAAACTTCGATGCGCTCAGTGATGACCCTTCTCCCAAGCAGGTCTTGCAAACCATCAAAAATCTGATTGTTGAAAATTCGGTAATGCGGGACAATTCAGCTAACCTGATGAAAAATCTGAACACGTCAAAAAGGCAGTTGCTGGAAATGCAGTCATCATTGAAAAAATCAAAGCAAAACGAGATGAAAGATGCACTGACAAACATGTATAACCGGCGCTACTTTGACATGCTGCTTGCCGACTCAATATCTGATGCCGCGGAATCTGACACCCCGATGTGCCTGGTTATGGTGGATATTGATAATTTCAAAAAACTGAATGATCGATATGGTCATTTAATTGGTGATGAAGTGTTGAAATTCGTGGCCACATTGCTGATGAAAAACGTAAAAGGTCAGGACATACCTGTGCGCTACGGAGGAGAGGAATTCGCGATTATCCTTCCAGACACAAAAATAGCAAATGCGATGACTTTGATGGAGCGCATCCGGATACTATTGGAATCTGCCAAGCTGGTTTTGACAAAACGCCAACAATCGATTGGGAAAGTGACAGCTTCGTTTGGCATTGCCCAAATTCACAGTTCTGAGGAACCGGATGAATTAATTCAACGGGCGGATGCCAAGCTGTATCAAGCAAAAGATGCCGGAAGAAACTGTATTGCCTGCTAGACCCCTTCTGGTTTACACGGAAGCATTTGATGCCCCGTATCGACCCACTCGGCTAGACGCGGAGCGCAGCGCGATGCCATCGCATCGGGCAAGCTTCGCCCAATAAAACTATGGGCAGATGGGTCAATAAGGGGCACCCAATTCACTGGGCAAACCATTGAAATAATACGATGACTGGGCCGATCGAAATTACTCAACCGCAGTGTTCAATTTCGCTTGTGATACCCCTGCATCACGGCGCGCAATTCGCCTTGCAGGTAAACAATTTCGACTCGGTCAAACGATTCATATTTCATCAAAAGCGCTCTGATATTGTGGATATGAGATTTTTTACAAATATCCAATAAGACACTGCGTGCGCTATCTATGGAATCTGCGCTTTCAAAACAGTCTGGCACCAATTCCAAGCCACGGAAAATGATCACCTCTATTGGATTCTCATACTGCGATTGCAATACCACAAGATGCTTCATCCACATTACGCTCACGCGAGGAGGGAACAATATCCGGAGTGATTCCGGCCATTGGGCGCTTATATACAGCTTCTGTTTGACCGTTCTTAAGCCGCATATTCTCAACCACTTCTTTTGTCACATCAAACACACCACAACATACCGGACGCTTGCCATAACCATCATGGCGACCAATCTCGTCCAATTTTGCTCCAGAACGCTGGTTAATGGGTTTCATATGCGGTTCATAGTTTGAAATCAGCGTGTGAATGCCATGGGCAAGCGCGCATTCTCCAAGACCCAATAGCATCCAGCTCATGGCATTCCGGGGAAGCAAATCCGGATAGTCTTGAGCGATCTTTTCCACATCAATGCACATGCGAGTGCCTTCCCAGATTCCGGGATAACAAAGATCAAAATTGGCCGGAAATGTTTTTCTGAAGACATCGTTCAAAAGTGTTGCACCAGTCGTCGGCATAAAACGCAGGCTTCCATACAGGATTTTTTGCTTTTTATCTGTCCACGCCAAATAGGCTGGTTTGAGATCATCATAACGACCACGCTCAACTTCACCAAGCACGGGCATATCCAAGTTCAGTTCATCAAAAAATACCTTTTTCGAAGACTAAATATTTGATCAATAAGTTTAGAATATCTCCTTTACTCTTGTGCCTGTATTAATACAAACATCAGTGGCTCCTCGTACCATGGATGTATCATGACAGCCAGTCTACAACAAAAATCCTGCAACTACAATTCCCCCATAAGGGGGTATAGGGGCCTATTTGAGTTCCGTAAAACTTCGACAAATATTCAACCAGAATTTTTATCGTAACCTATTGATATTTAACGTAATTTTTCCCGACAACTTTGCTCTGCCCTTGGTCTGAATGAACAAAAGTGAAGCATTTCGATGTCCGGCATGCGTGCAACAAGATTTCTGGCACCATTTTAGTCAATCAGAATCACACGAATACTGCGCAATGGCGGTTTAGACCGTATCTTCTTTAAGTATAAAACCTAGCGGGAATAAAACTGAATATAATTTGGTCGCAGTCAACTTATTCTTGTATAAGTTTTAGTGTAATTACTTTGGCAACTGCTTGGGAAAATTGTTGCACATTCCAGTTTGAATCGAGCGCTTTTGAGATATCCTCGCGCTGTGTGTGCGGATATGTTCAGGATTTGGGCAATGGCAAGATAATCTTTTCCACGAGCAGTCCAGGTGAGGCATTCAATTTCTCTGGGGCTCAGCACTGGCATCGGATCTAATTCGTCAAAAAGTTCCAGTAATGCTTTTCTGTGAACCCGGTAAGCAATTTCCTGGAGGTCCTCATTTTTGGTTTCAACAAAATTGTCCCATGCTTCCGCTGTCAATAAAGAGGTTATGAAAAATGGTGATCTGCGTGCTGTCCTGTCCACAACTGGTATTGAATAGCCACTACTTCCCACATACGGAGCAGATTCCACCATCAATTCCATGGCTTCTTCGGTTAGGGTAAGTTCACTCCAATCGAATGGCAATTGACGACTAAAAATCCTCCTGAACAACAGGATCAACATGGACGTAGCCTTTTAGCAGGTATCGCGAAACCCATTCATCCGGGTAAGTGGTACCAACAAATGGCGTATCCATACTGCCCACTGTCTGACCCAAATGATAGACAACATGATGAAGATCATAGAGCTCCCTTACTTGCTCCACTGCAGATTGAACATCAGCCGCCCCGTCCAGAGCCTCAAACGCTATCACCAACTGTTTATTGATAGCCATAATCTTGTTCCCACAACCTCAAATGCTAATCGCTTAATACAAAATAATCAATATTGGTCCATTCACATGGGGGCAAATCATCCTAACCAAGTTACTGCAATTTGGCTACGCTGGTTAAGCGTTTCACCAAAGAAACAAACGGCACGGTGCAATTGAACTGTTAACGGAGTTTGATATGCAGAATTCGGCTTTTGTTATGCTTTAACGTAGATTGGTTGCAGCGCATTGAAGCAAATCTGACCAGTTATATCCCATTCAGAGAGCGATGCTCTAATCAGGATTATCTGGAATAGTGACTGACACCAAGGCATCGACATGAACCCGGCACAATCTACTACCCGATAACCGCAAACAACCCTGTCAAAAACAAGAATAGATCCATGCCAACCAGCGCAATTGCACCCGCACGAGATTCATCTGAACCAACTGGCTATTACCTTTGAAAACAATGACCTGACGCTTGCTACTATTCACAAACTGCAGAATATACAACGCTGGTTTATCAAGGAAGCCGAATGGAAAGGACTTGTAATCATGCGGGTTTCATTTTCCTCAATGCCAAATAGCCGCGAAGAGATAAATATCCTGGCCAAAGCAATTATCGAGGCCTATCAGGAGGCAAGGGTCGACAGGTGCACAAAAAGCAACAGCCGTCATATATAACAACATCAACCTGATGAGCCATCAGGCTTCAAACAACTCATTCCACCGGTGGCAGGCCACTTCATGGGCGCTACCGGTATGCTCCAGCTTCGGTTCTTCGCTTCGGCAGACATCGATGGCGTAGGCACATCTGGTATTGAATTTGCAACCAGGAGGTGGGTTGGTGGGTGAGGGAATTTCACCTTCCAGCTTTAAGGCATTTCCCTTGTCATCCGGATCAAGTGAAGGAATAGCTGATAACAGCGCCTTGGTATAAGGATGACGCGGAGCTCTGAATAACTCCCGGGTTGGTGCAGATTCTACCAGTCGCCCCAGATACATCACCGCAACATGATCACAAATATGAGCAACAACGGATAAATCATGACTTATGAAGAGATAGGTAAGGCCCAACTCTGTTTGCAGATCCTTCAGCAGATTGAGAATATCCGCCTGGATTGAAACATCAAGCGCCGCCACACTTTCATCAGCAACGACAAAATTCGGACTGGAAACCAGCGCCCTCGCAATCGAGATACGCTGCCGTTGCCCGCCGGAAAACGCATGGGGAAAACGTCGCAGATGCTCAAGATTCAATCTGCATTTAGCGGCGATTTCCCGCACTCTGGCATCAGTTTCTTCCCGGGTGGACGTTAATCCCATAACCTCAAGCGGCTCAGCAATTATATCTCGCACTGTCATTCGGGGACTAAGCGCGGCATAGGGATCCTGAAATATGAGCTGCGCGCGCTTGCGATAATCTTTCAATTTCTTTTTTTGCAATTCCCTCAAATCATAATCGACCTCTTCATCACTATATTTCAACTTGCCACCGGAAATATTGACAGCCTTCAAAAATGCCCGGCCAAGGGTTGTCTTACCCGACCCGCTTTCACCAACCAACCCGTAGAAAGATCCTTTGGGAATATCAACATTGACGTCATTCACCGCACGCAAATAAACATTCTTTGTCAGCAGACCGCCACTGATCTGAAAATCCACAGACAGGTTTTCTGCCGAGATAATGGGCTTCTCGCTCATGCCGCACCCCGCTTTTCAACTTCTACAAAACAGGCACAGGAATGCCCGTCGCCCAAAACCGTCATTTGCGGAACCAATTCACTGCATCGCTCCTCCGCGACTGAACATCTGGTGTGGAAGACACAGCCCGACGGGCGTTCAAGAGGACTTGGAATGTCGCCGGGTACTGGTGTCAGGGGAGCATCCAGATCGTCCAGCCTGGGCAATGCATGCAATAGGCCTCTGGTATAAGGATGAGCCGGATCCTGGATAACATCGCGAACCGTTCCCTGTTCGACAATGTCGCCCAGATACATCACCGCGACCCGGTCCGCTGTCTGTGCGATTACTCCCAGATCATGGGTAATAAAAATGATTCCCATACCAAAATCCGCAACCAGGTCTTTCATCAAATCGATGACCTGGGCCTGAATAGTAACATCCAGTGCAGTTGTCGGTTCATCCGCAATCAACAATCTTGGTTTGGTGGAGAGGGCCATGGCAATCATCGCCCGTTGACGCATTCCACCGGATAATTCGAAAGCATATTGCTTGAAACGTTTGGCAGCATCAGAAATGCCAACGCGATCAAGCATTTCGATTGAAATTTTTTCCGCTTCTTTCTTGTTCAGGTCCATGTGCAGCATCAATTGCTCCACCATCTGGTCACCAATGGTAATTGCCGGCGCAAAACTGGCCATCGGTTCCTGAAAGATCATTGATACAGAACCACCGCGTATCTCCTGCATATCGCGCTCCCGTTTCAGCGATAATACATCAATTGCTCCTTCTTCCACTTCAAGCACAATACTGCTGTCGGAACCATATACCGCATTGGAGGGATTAAGCTGCATCAAAGCTTTGGCGGTAACCGATTTCCCGGAACCTGATTCTCCAACAAGCCCCATCACCTCACCTGCCTCAAGATTAAATGAAACATTGTTGACCGCAGTAATTCTGCCTTCGTCAGTATCGAACTGCAGTGTCAGGTTTTCAACTTTTAACAACGTCATTTTTTAGTACCCGAATAAGGATCGGCCGCATCACGTAAACCGTCGCCAACAAAAACAAATGCCAGAACAAAAGCGATAAAAAACAACACCGGGATAAAATACCACTGGTAATTCAGCAGAACATCTGCCTTCGACACATTTTGCATCAATGCACCAAGTGAATTTACCGGGTCTTTCAAACCAAGACCAACAAAACTCAGTGCAGTCTCGGTACGTACCATATAGGGAAATGAAATCATCAAATCGACAATGATATAACTGGTAAAGCTGGGCAGCAGGTGGCGACGAATAATATGACTGGGGGACGCACCGCTCAATTCAGCCGCCAGTACATATTCCTGACTGCGCTCTGTCAGCAAGTGCGTGCGTATTCGTCTTGCCAGCGTCGGCCAGCCAACCAGGCCCAGAACAATGGAAATAAAGAAAAAGCGTGTCTCTGAACTCCACTCATCAGGAATAAAGGCGGCCATCGCCATGAACAGTGGAATCGCCGGTATCGTTCGCACTGCGTCGGTTATCATCTGCAGGATGGAATCGACCAATCCGCCGAAATAACCGGCAACGCCACCGATGATCAAGGCCAGCACAAATGAAATGAATACTCCTAACGCACCTACCGCCAGAGATGTATAAATTGCGTGCAGTGTTCGCGAATAGATATCCTTGCCGGACTGATCGGTTCCAAACAGGTGGATCTTGCCTTCATCAGTGCCAAACAGATGAGTGTCGAAGGTGAAACCACGAAAATCAATATCAAACATTTTGCCTGGAAGATTCCAGTCAATTTTCAGATAAGAATATTGCCAGTCTTTGACAAAATAATGAACGTAACGTCTCTCGTCCCGATTGATTTTCGTAACCCACCGGAAATTGGTCTTGATTGAACGTTCTCGCTCAACCGAATATATAAATGGTCGGGCAGAAAAACCGTTTTCATCCCAAAATTTGGGAATTTGCGGGGCACCGTTTTCGTATTCTGTATCCCGTCCGGCGATGGTTGGATCATAGGGTGACAGAAACGGTGCAAAAAAACCAGCCAGAATCAGTAGTATCAGGATCCAGGCGGCGATCATGGCGGTTTTATTACCCTTAAAACGAGTCCAGATCAATTGTCCCTGGGAAGCCGTAAAATAGGCTTCCTTGAGCTTCTGGTCTTCGAGTTTTTTTGTGGCTGTTGTGCTCATCTTATCCTATCAGCCCTTTTCTAATGCGTGGGTCCATCAACGCCAGCATGATGTCTGTAACAAAATTTACGAACACAATACTGGCCGTTAGCAGAAAAATTATCGCGCCAGCCAACTGCTGGTCGTTTGAACGCGCCAGCGCCTCAATCAACAGTGCACCAGCTTCCGTCAACACCAGAACCAGCGCCACCACGGGTAACTCGTTAAAAATCCTGTTAAGGTCGAAACCCAGAGAATTGATCACCGGCCCCAAAGCATGACGTGCCGGATAGCGCCACAACAGTTTACGCCCGTATAAGCCTCGAGCACGCGCTGCGGTTACATATAATTTGCCATTTTCATCCAGCATCAATGCGCGTACTGTTTGCAGGGCAAATGCTGTTGCTGACCAGCCCAGGATGAAAATGGGCAACCACGCCCGAGATATGAAATCCTGAAAGCGTGCCCAGGACCAGGCTGCATCGCGGAATTCCTTCGAGAACAAACCAGTCATTGAATCCCCAAACCACACCGTGGATAAAAGCATGATAATGAGTGCCAAAAGGAAATTTGGCAGGGCAAGTCCCAGATAGCTGATAAAACGCAGGGAATTATTTGCCAGCGCGCTCGTTGAAGATGCCGATATAATGCCGATGGGTATGGCAATTGCGTAAGCTGCGACCAATGCTGAAAGACAGATAATCAGGGATATCCAGAATTTGTCCGATAACAACTGATTAATGTTCAGCCGGAGAATACAACTGTCACCAAATTCCCCTTTGAACGTAACACTGCCGATCCAGCTTCCCCACCGAATAAGAAAAGGGCGATCCAGCCCGAGACGACGCTCTTCAGCCTCAATGTCCTTGACGGTAATTGTTGCACCCTGGGTATTTTTGAATGCAAGATAACGTTCCGCACAATTACCGGGAACCAATTCCATCAGAGTAAACACAATTAACGATACCATCAGCAGGGTAAACACCGACATGGCAGCGCGCATCATCGTAAACTGAAAAAATTTTCCCATTTAAAACCCCGGATTTTGCGGTATCCCGTTAACCGGGTCCCTAATTCAATTAAGAGTTTAAAATTGCAACCATCAAATTCTGTATGAATACATAGATTTGTCAGCCTTTGAAGTCTGGATTGGTAGCCGGGCGAAAACTTTCGCCCGGCACCTGCTTTAATCAAATGCTGGGATTATTCATCCAGGTACCACTGCGGTGCCCGATAGGGGTAAGTGCGATAATACTCGTAGGAATGAGTCTTGAACTCGGTAAAGTTCTTTAATGCGTTGCGGTGATAAACCGGCGCTGGTGCCTGCACAGTACCAATGAACAGGAGGTTGGAGACCATATTCTCAACCATGCGCGCACCCAGCTTGTTGAAGTTGTCGGAACCCTGCTTGGCAGACTGGAAATCATTGATATCTGATATCAACTGTTTCACATATTCCGGCGGCTCAACGCCTTCGGCACCTTTTGAATCCACCCATTCAGCCCACAACATTCCTGTGCGATGGCCAAAATAGTTTTCAAATGGTGGCACCCACAACTCATTAACACCAAGCACGATACCAAGTGGCTGGCTTTTGCGCCAACTGCCCACATCCAGTGCGTTGGAAGACTGAGCAGAACGATACTCGTCCGGAGTTACTTCCTTCACCGCAGTTTGAACACCGACACTTGCCCAGTGCTGACCAACCAGTTCAACAACCTGGCCGGCAACCCCCTGGGTGGAAAACTGTATGTTCAACACAATTTTTTCGCCATTCGGCAATTCGCGGAAACCGTCGCCATCGGTATCTTTCATACCAACTTCATCCAGCAGTTTTTTCGCCATATCAGGGTCATATTGGGTAAAATGAGATTCCCATTTTTTGTCAACAAACTCAGGCGTCGGAGAAAATCCGATATATTGCTTGGGTTTGCCAAGACCGAAAAATGCAACTTCATTCAACTCCTCACGATTAATAGCCACGGACATCGCCTGGCGGAACCGTAAATCGCCAAACACTTTTCTTTTTTCAAGATCCGGTGAAGTTACATTGAACGAGAAGTTAGACAGCGTAATTTCTGGTCGCAGATCAATTTGATATCCGCCCTTTTCCTGATTTTCCAACAGAAGCGGCGATGATGCAAGCTGCAATGATTGAGATTTATAGTCAGCTTCTGCATTGACCAGTTTCAGGATCCGCACCTCATTGTCATTGATGTAGATTTCATCCTGCTCGTTGATATATGGCAGTTGATTGCCTGCTGTATCGACAATGTGGAAATACGGATTGGCCACCAGATGGCGACCTTCAGTTGTGTCAGTCACGTAAATGTGGGATTCCAGTGTGGGCACAACATCTGCAGGCAATTTAGCAACCTTGTCGGGGCTGTTAAGCAGCGGCGAAGGCGTATCAGTCCAGTCAGAATTACCAAAATAAGCAGCTATCACTGCAAGGCCATTTTCAAAACCAGCTTCCTTGGCCAGCTTGTCGGCATCCGGATTGATATCTGGATGGTATTTGCCAAGAAAATGTTTTGGCTGAAAACCCTGCGCAAACGAGTTGGCAAAGTGAGCCAGCAGGCCAGGCTTTGGTGCCGGAAGGTTAAATACCACAGTTTGTGGATCAACAACTTCAACGTTCATGCGCTCGCCACTGACCAGCACATAATCTTTCGGTTTTTCGATAACCTTGGAATCAAGCGCAAGATTATCATACCAGAATTTAACATCATCAGCGGTAAAAGGAGCCCCGTCAGACCATCTGTGACCTTTGCGCAAGAAGAAAGTCAGCTGGGTAAAATCTGCATTCCATTTCCAGTCTTTGGCGATATTGGGAACAATAGTTTGCAGATCATCAGAATACCGGGCCAAATTCACATGGCGAACCGACAAAAAGTCCGATGTACCTGCTTCAGTAGCGTTGGACAGCACATCAAGTGTGCCACCATATTTACCAATTGCATCATATGGCGCCATGACCAAAGGTTCCGCTGGCAGGCGATCTGCCAAAGCTGGCATTGCCGGATTACCCCGAATTCTGCCATTCAGCGCTCCAATATCCGGATTTTCCTGAAAAGTCATTGTGCAATTGGCAGCTTTCTCTAATTCTGCCAGTTCATATTGTTGAGGATACTTGCCCGCAGCAACACCCATCATGTCAGCAACGGTAATTGCCGGACAGTCAGCGGCCTGCGCGCCCATGGTGAACGCAAATAATGCGACACCGGTTAATAAAATACGTTTCATGAATTCCCCTCCCGGAGTTTTGGTTGATTGCCAATATCTAATTTCGGCATTTGCCGTTTGTTATCCCGCACGG
>JAAEMP010000280.1 GCA_024225445.1 Hyphomicrobiales bacterium
AGTTCTGGAAGATATGGCAAAGCGCAAGCGTCCGGTTGCCAACGCTTTGAAAGATTGGGGATTGTCCCATCGGTTTGCCGGTTCGGGTGATAGAGCAGCGATTGGCAATATCGTCTATGACACGCTTCGAAAAAAATCTTCGCAAATGGTATTTGCCGACAGTGACGATCCACGACTGATTGTATTTGCCACGCTGCTTCGCCAGTGGCGTTATTCAAATGATGAGTTGGCCTCATTGTTCGCCGAAGACAGATTTGCCCCGCATTATCCCACTGAAGATGAAATTGAACTGATTTGCCGGGATGATGTGCCAGGTGCCCCATCGGGTGATTTGGCGGATATACCTCAATGGTGTGTCGACAGTTTTGAAGCCAATTTCGGTGAGGACTGGATTGATGAAGCGCTTGCGCTGAGCCAAAGGCCGCCGCTCGATATTCGCGTTAATATGCTGAAATCAAACCGGGAAAAGATTGCAGGACAACTTTCCCGCAATAATCCGAAACACACAAAACTGGCCCGCTTTGGTTTGAGAATTGCACCCGGCAACAGGGATTCGCGCCTGCCAAATGTGCAGGCTGAAGCCGGATATCAAAAGGGCTGGTTTGAAATCCAGGACGAAGGCAGCCAGGTTGTTGCAGACCTTGTTTTTGCCAGACCCGGAGAAAAGATACTGGATTATTGTGCCGGTGCCGGCGGCAAGACGCTTGCATTGGCCTCGGTGATGGAAAATCGCGGCCAGATACACGCCTATGATAGCGATAAAAACAGGCTGGCTCCCATTTATGAACGCCTGAAGCGTGCCGGAACAAGAAATGTTCAGGTTCATGGCGTCGATGATAATCTGGGTGCGTTACTCGAAAAAATGGATCGGGTCGTGGTAGACGCGCCTTGCACGGGAAGCGGAACCTGGCGTAGAAGACCCGATGCCAAATGGCGGTTGACCAGAGAAAATCTGGAAACCCGTTTGCGTGAACAGGAAGAGGCATTGTCCCAGGCGGCACAATATGTGCGAACGGGCGGCGTAATCTGCTATATAACCTGCTCGGTTTTTCCGGAAGAAAATGAAAATCAGGTCTATTCCTTCATTGATGACAATCCTGGATTTGAGATGTTGTCAGCCGGAGAGGTTTGGCAGGACCTTTTTGGTTTTGGTAACCTTCAGCCTTGGTCATCGGATATGAAGTCTGTTACTTTGACGCCTGCATCAACCCAAACCGACGGTTTCTATTTTGCAGTGATGCAGCGTAGATAATGTTGAAAAACATGTAACAGGCCCTCAATCATGCAACAATTTTTAGAAACTTTTCTGGATCCCGCCAACCTGGTTGGACATATTGCCTATGTGTTTCTGATTGTCTCCATGATGATGCGATCAATGCACTGGTTGCGAGTATTCGCGGTTGCCGCTGGTAGTATTTCGGCCGTCTATTATTTTACTCTCGCCGATTATGTGAGTATGTTTTGGGAAAGTTTGTTTTCTTTTGTAAACATCATTCAACTGGCATTACTGGCGATTGAAAATAGACGCGGAAAATTTACAGAAGACGAGAAACTGTTTTTTGAATCAGTCCTGCGAAATGTTGAAAGGGCACACGCGCGTAAATTGATTCAGGCTGGAAAATGGTCTGATGTGGAAACCGGTTCAATTCTGATTACCGAAGATACCTGGCCCAAGCGGCTCAAATTTCTCGTCAGTGGCCATGCCAAGATTACCCTGGCTGGAAAACAGATCGCTTATGTCGGTCCGGGTGATTTTTTGGGCGAGATGTCTTATCTGACTGGCAAGGCGGCTTCGGCTACTGCCACCGCCCTGACACCGGTGCGTTTTCTGTCATTCGAGCGGAACCAGCTTGAAACTCATCTCGATAAATATTCAGACCTGCGCCATGCACTTGAGGCTGGTTTTAACCGTAATCTGGTGGAAAAACTGGTCAAGGCAAACAAGGAAAACGGGGCCTGATCGTTGTGCTGGACGCTATTAGTTGTGGCCAAATCCGCTTTAAACAGGCTTATGCTTGCACAACCCCGACAGGTTCGATAATTGCCAGTCATGAACACGCACAGTGAAAACATTCTTATCATCGACTTTGGTTCGCAGGTTACCCAACTCATCGCCCGCAGGGTGCGTGAGGCCGGCGTTTATTGCGAAATTATTCCATTTCAGCTGGCTGAAGAGGGTTTCGACCGCCTGAAACCGAAGGCGGTTATACTGTCGGGCGGTCCCGCATCAACCTCCAATATTGATTCCCCGCGCGCCCCGCAAACCATTTTTGATGCCGGAATTCCGGTATTGGGAATCTGCTACGGCCAAATGACGATGTGCGTTCAAATGGGTGGCAAGGCTGAGGGGTCGGACCATCGCGAATTTGGTCGCGCCCAGGTCAATGTTAACAAAGCCTGTGCGTTATTTGACGGGGTTTGGGAAATGAATACCAGTCATCAGGTCTGGATGAGTCATGGCGACCGGGTAATTGATTTACCCGACGGGTTTGAAGTGTTCGCCCGGTCTGCCGGCGCGCCATTTGCGGTGTTTGGCAATGAGCAACGAAAAATGTACGGCATGATGTTTCATCCCGAAGTCGTGCATACGCCTGATGGTGCCAGGCTGATATCAAATTTTGTTCATAAAATTGCCGGCCTCAAAGGCGATTGGTCGATGGCCGCCTATAAAGACCAGGCGATCACCGCCATTCGTCAGCAGGTAGGTGAAAAGCGTGTTTTGTGCGGATTGTCAGGCGGGGTGGATTCATCGGTTGCCGCCCTGCTCATCCATGAAGCGGTGGGAGATCGACTGACCTGCGTTCTGGTTGATCACGGCCTGATGCGCGAAAATGAAGCCGCCGATGTGGTGTCGATGTTTCGTGAACATTATAATATTCCACTGGTTCATGTTGATGCGTGCGATCGGTTTATCTCAGCCCTTGAAGGCCAAAGCGATCCGGAAGCCAAGCGCAAGACTATCGGCGGTTTGTTTATTGATGTATTTGAAGAACAGGCGAAAAAGCTTGGCGGTGCGGATTTTCTGGCCCAGGGCACTTTATATCCCGATGTAATTGAATCGGTATCTTTTACCGGTGGTCCATCAGTCACTATCAAGTCCCACCACAATGTCGGCGGTTTACCTGAACGTATGAACATGCAACTGGTGGAACCGCTGCGCGAATTGTTCAAGGACGAAGTGCGCGAGCTTGGAAAGGAACTGGGTCTGCCCGAACATTTTATTGCTCGCCACCCGTTTCCAGGTCCCGGTCTCGCCATCCGTTGTCCGGGTGGAATCACTCGTGAAAAACTGGAAATTCTGCGTCAGGCCGATGCCATTTATCTTGATGAAATACGTAACGCCGATCTCTATGACAAAATCTGGCAGGCATTTGCAGTGTTACTGCCGGTGCAGACCGTTGGCGTTATGGGTGATGGCAGAACCTACGAATTTGTCTGCGCCCTGAGAGCCGTTACTTCAGTTGACGGTATGACCGCGGATTTCTATCCCTATGACATGGTATTTTTAGGCAACACGGCAACCCGTATCATCAACGAAGTGCGTGGCATCAACCGGGTAGTCTATGATATAACCAGCAAGCCACCAGGTACGATTGAGTGGGAGTAGGCGGGCTGACTATGCGTGGTAGAAAGTTCTGAATACCTGCCAGGCCTCAGCTTGTTTTGACAAATATCAGTTCGCAGATTTTGCCGTGGTCGTATATCCAGGCTTCGCGATCTTCATAGACAAGTCGCCGGTCTGGCGGACAGGTAGCGGAATCCAGTTCATCGATATCAATCATGATATCCTCAACGGCTCTGGCATGCTCGTCTGCGGCTTTCGAGATTTGCTCTGCGGCAAACTCTTCTGCGTGCAGTTCCTGAAGCAGTAATTCGATTTCGTCCTTGACGAATTGCATTTTGCGTACTCCCGACGATTCGCATGTTAGGAACGTATTCTGCACGGATATGGTAACTGCGGGGTTAATGAAATTGCCGAATTTTTGTTGAAAGGCCGCCCTCCGAATAGAGGACGGCCAACTTTCCTGCTAGATTCCTTCTGGTTTACACGGAAGGGGTCTAGGTCCCAGGGGCGTTTTGGTTCCACTGAGGAAAGTAATTGCGGCAGCAGGGAGAGGCTGCCTGTTGGAATTTCAGCTCTGTCAGACAGGAAAAATCAGATTGACCGGGCCAAATAAATTGCCTGTATTGGTAGAAATCTGTTTTTCGCTAAATTGGAAATAGACGTTTTTTCACAGTCAGGATGTGAGAAAATGCACAATCCGGTGGACAGGAGAAGACAATTTCGACCCTGTTCATGGGTCTGTGGCTTAATCTGGTTTCACACAATTTTTTGGAGCAAAATGCTGTGATATGCTTTTGCTTTCACCGGGAAGTGTATAAACAGCACTTCTAAACTGTCTATTGCCGGAATTCCCGGCCTGAACCATCAGAATTGCGAGCCAGCATTGTTCCATTCATTTTTTCCAAAGCCAAAACAGTTTTTCATCTCGTTTGTAATATGGTGTGCCTTTGTCATGACAATCTGGTACGGCGGTGGAAGTGAACAAGGTGGAATTATTGGTCTGGCGCCGATACCAGATACCAACAAAATTGTTGGTGTTCACTATTTCTGGACTACCAATATTCTCTGGTTCTATCTGTATTTTGCAGTATCCGCATTTTTGTTTGCCGTATTCTGGATGTGGTATTCACCGCATAAATGGGCGCTGTGGTCGATATTAGGTTCTGCCTTTGTCCTGTTTGTTGCCTATTTTACAGTGCAGGTTAATGTCGCCCTCAATCAGTGGCGCAGGCCTTATTATGATACGATCCAAAAGGCTTTAACCACGCCGGGAAGTGTCAAAGCTCAGGAATTGTATGATCTGATTTCTATCTTCCTGTCCATTGCTCTGGTTTTTATCGTTGTCGCTGTTTTCAATCGGTTTTTTGTCAGCCATTACATATTCAGATGGCGTACGGCGATGAACGACTATTACACGGTTAAATGGCAACGCCTCAGGCATATTGAAGGGGCTTCCCAGCGCGTTCAGGAAGATACCATGCGTTTTTCCGATACGGTGGAAAAACTGGGAGTTAATGCAATTGATTCAGTGTTGACGTTGATTGCCTTTATGCCGATATTACTTGATTTGTCTGCCCATGTAACCGAGTTGCCGATTATCGGCAACATCCCTGCACCCTTGGTCTATGCCGCTATATTCTGGTCTTTGTTTGGTACAATCCTGATGCTCGTTGCCGGTATCAAGCTGCCGGGATTATATTTTAAAAACCAGCGCGTTGAAGCGGCCTACCGTAAAGAACTGGTTTATGGTGAGGATGACAAGGGCAGGGCTGAACCGGTAAATCTGCGCAATTTATTTTCCAATGTGAGAGCAAATTATTTTCGACTTTATTTTCACTACCTGTATTTCGATGTGACACGTTATTTGTATCTACAAACGGACGTGATTTTTGCAACCTTCCTGCTGGTGCCGACCATCGCTGCGGGACTAATTAGTTTTGGTATTTACAGGCAGATTGCAGAGGCGTTTCGGCAGGTTGCCAGTTCATTCCAGTATCTGGTGAATTCCTGGGGAACGATCGTCGAACTTTTGTCTATTCATAAACGGCTTAAATCCTTTGAATCACAGATAAATGACAAGGAGCTTCCGCAGATTGATCGCGAGTATCTTGCGGCCAGGGAAAATCCGGCGGAATAATTGACACACGCAATATATCAGGCACATTTTACACAACGTTCCGCCATTGGGTCGATCGCCAACCGCCCATCGGGAATTTCACTGTCACATTCAATGCAGTATCCGTAGTCACCATCACTTAGTCGCAACTCCGCCTGGTTGATGCGCACCAGATCTTTTTGTCTGGTACGTTCCATCGCCTCCGCCATGGCCTGCTGTTGCATGGCGTCCATGCGCGAAAGCCGGCCAACCGATTGCTGGTCAAGTTCAACCGTGCTGCGCGCCTCGCTGGAAATCTGTGATAATTCCATCAGTTCCGTGCGTTTTGCGTTTAAACGTTCTTTTGCTTTGTCAATATCGATGGCCATGTTATGGAGCTCCGGTTAATATCAGCCACCGTGATGTTAACGGTGCCAGAGCCAAATTCAAATGGAGATTTTTTGCACATGTTATACTTGATTGCGGGCCTTGTGATTTTCTTTGCCATCCATCTGACCACCATGATCGCACCCCAATGGCGCGAAGCAAGAATTGCTTCCATGGGCGAGAATAGATGGAAAGGCCTGTATTCCCTGTCCTCCATCGTCGGTTTTGTTTTGATTATATGGGGATACAGTCAGGCTCGTCCGGATGCGCGTGAACTGTTTATCCCGCCTGACTGGGCGCCTCATCTGGTACTATTATTAATGGTATTTGCTTTTATCCTGATGATGGCCGGCAATCTGCCCGCCGGACGGATCAAACAGGCTGTCAAACACCCGTTTATTCTGTCTATCAAGATCTGGGCTTTTGCCCATCTTGTTTCCAATGGTGACCTGGCATCGGCGATATTGTTTGGCAGTTTTCTGGTTTATGCCGTCTGGAACAGGATTAGTCTAAAACGTCGAGGCGCTGAAGATCCGGTAGCAGTTTCAAAAACCAGTGATATCATTGCAGTGGTATCGGGCCTGGTAATCTGGGCTGCTGTGGTATTTTGGCTTCATGATTTGGCAATTGGCGTAAATCCAATTGCTTAATTCCGATAAACTCCTTAATAAGCTGAAATAAATTTATATTCTGTAACAAATATAGTCTCATAAGAGTGTGTCCATGTCAGACGACAGTTTTATTCGCGAAGTAGATGATGAATTACGCCATGACCAGGCAAAACAACTATGGGATCGTTATGGCAACTGGGTCATAGCCGCCGCCGTTGCTATCGTAGTCGCCACAGGTGGTTACCGTGGCTGGGAATACTATTCCAAATCAGTTGCAGCAAAATCCGGCGACCGGTTTATGCAAGCCATCCAGTTATCCGATGATGGATCCCACGACAAGGCGATCAAGATACTGAATGAATTGGTGAATGATGGTTCCGGTCAATATCCGGCGCTGGCAAAACTGCGTATCGCCTCTGAACTGGCGACCCGTGGTGACATTGCTCTGGCAATTGAGAATTATGACCAGATAGCGGCGGATAATTCATTTGTTGAATCATTTCGCTTGATTGCCCGGTTACGCGCCGGGCTGCTGGCCGTTGATGCCAATGACCTGGATGACGTGACATCGCGTTTGCAGGCTTTGGCCGGTGCCGGTTTGCCTTTCCGCCATTCGGCGCGCGAAGGTCTGGGCCTTGCCAATTTCAAAGCCGGTAAGTTTCTGGAAGCCCGCAAATGGTTTGATGCGATAGCCAATGATGCGGATGCCGGCTCCAATCTTCGCAGTCGTGCCAATATCATGCTCGACTTGCTCGCCGGAAAGGGCATCTCCAAGGAAAAAGCCGGGACATAATCGTCCCTGTCTTACCATGAAAACCTCTACAACCAATCGCCGCAATGGCGGCAGGGTTATTTGACCATGAGCTTCACCCTCGCAATTATTGGACGCCCGAATGTTGGCAAGTCTACCCTGTTCAACCGTCTTGTAGGCAAGAAGCTGGCTTTGGTCGATGATACGCCTGGCGTCACCCGTGATCGTCGCCATGCTGATGCCTCCATCGGTGATTTGAAGTTTAAGGTAATCGATACCGCCGGGTTGGAAGAGGCGGATGAAGACACGCTCAAGGGGCGGATGCGCTCCCAAACCGAAAAGGCAATCGAAGAAGCTGATCTGTCGTTATTTCTAATTGATGCGCGAACCGGATTGCTGCCCGATGACACCACTTTTTCCCGGCTTCTTCGAAAATCCGGTAAACCGGTCATTCTGGTTGCCAACAAGGCAGAGGGAAAAAAAGCCCAGTCAGGTTTTTATGAAGCATTCAAACTGGGCTTTGGCGAACCGATTGGATTATCTGCAGAACATGGATTGGGCATGGGGGATCTGTTTGATGCCCTGGTTGAAGCCGTTGGCGAAGAGGTGGCATTCCCTCAGACATCCGCCGAAATTGATGAATTTGACGACGAGACTGACGCCAATGGTCCTGATGGCGGGATCAATGAAGATGAAGAACCGGCATATGATGCTTTCAAGCCTATGAGAATAGCCGTAGTTGGACGACCAAATGCCGGAAAATCAACCCTGATAAACCAGTTGATTGGTGATGATCGTCTGCTCACTGGCCCAGAGGCAGGTATTACCCGCGATTCAATATCAGTTGACTGGCAATGGCAGGGTAGAACCATTCGACTGCACGACACCGCCGGGATGCGAAAAAAGGCACGTGTTCAGGGAAAACTGGAAAAACTGTCAATCTCCGATGGATTACGCGCCATCCAGTTCGCGGAAGTGGTGATTATTGTGTTTGATGCGACAATTCCATTTGAAAAACAGGACCTTCAAATCTCTGATCTGATCATCAGAGAGGGCAGAGCGCCGGTTATTGCGATCAACAAGTGGGATTTGATTGAAGACCGTCAGCGGATACTTGGCGAACTGCATGAAAAAGCTGAACGCTTGCTGCCCCAGGTCAAGGGTCTCAAAGTCATACCGGTTTCCGGTGCCACCGGAGAGGGAATTCCAAAATTGATGAATGCAGTTTTGGAAGTGCATAAAGCCTGGAATCGCAGAATTTCCACTGCCCGGTTGAACCAGTGGCTTGATGATGCCCAATACCATCATCCAGCTCCCGCAGTTGGTGGACGCCGAATTCGGTTGAAGTTTATTACCCAGGTAAAATCCCGTCCACCGACATTTATGGTTTCCTGCTCCAGGCCGGATTCACTGCCTGCTTCCTATACCCGCTACATGACAAACTACTTGCGTGAGCAGTTTGATTTGTATTCAACACCTATTCGGATGTTTATGCGCAAGGGCAGCAATCCTTACGAGAATCGCAAGAAACGTTACAATTGATTCACAATGTTACAAAAAAAGTTTCGCTTTGCCAGTTTCTCGCCCCATTCGCTTGGCATTAAGGCCTTTCAAATTTTAAAAAATTCAGGGCGATGGGCAAAACCAATTTGAAATATTATCGGTAATTTTCGCAAAGACACTGTAAAAACAGTGGCATAGCTGAAATTATACGATTCCGACTGGCAGTAATGGGAAACCCGGGGACACGGGTAGCATTATTTACAAATACGGCGCAGTTGGACTGAATTGGTTCAAATTCAACCGGCGTAACAAATTGGACCCTTTGGTAAATAATGTGGAAATGCATGTTTAACAATTCATCAAGGTTAACAAACTATATTGGGGGTCTGTCATGAATATGACCCGGCGTGAGTTTGAGATTGTATGGAGTAGAGTATTGCGTATCTATGGTAAAAAGTGGCGGATCAAACCATTGCCATCAGTCTTTTGCACAGACAAGTTTCCCGTAATTCAAACCGCGAAATTTGCCAGGGGAACAAAAACCCTCGGTCTGGCCGGTGCTATTTTTGCAGGAAGTTTCACCACAGTATCATATCAGGATATGCAAAGTCTGGCTTCCACTAATGAGCGCTGGCTGGTCCATCTTCGCGAGGCTCCGGGTAAATCGGTTGCTTCGGCATCCTCGAGTATTTTTGATACCATGATAACGGGTTCGTCGTCTGAAGTTGAAAGCCGAGAACTGCGAACCGGGAATGTAAAACACTTGACCAGTGAGTTGCCGGTTGCAGCAAAGCCAGCGTCGATTAATCGCAAACTGAAAGGCGATCGGGTTGTATCATCAACCATCAAACGCCCGCCGGCGCATTTTTCTGCCGGCAGTGTGCTTCGCCGACACGGATTACTCAGTCCTCTGCATATAGATAAAAAGCAGTCGCTGGCATTTGTGAAACCCAAATCGTCCAGCGAAGCGTTTAAAGTTGCTTCCCTATTTCATATAACTGGCGAGGAGCAAAAACGCGAACTGGCAAAATTGCCGGTGCTTGTTGCAAGTCTTGTACGTGAATCAGAAAGCTCGGTGCTTTCCTATTCACCACAGGATAGCACCAGATATTCCCCGTTTGCAGCTGTGTTGCGCGATGAAGGTCCAATATCAATTATTCCCAAACTGAATAAATATGATCATTCCTGGGCCGATGATCCTCTGCCCAAGACATCATTTTCCAGTAAGCAACAGAAATGCCTGGCTTCAGGAATATATTTTGAATCCCGTGGTGAATCTGTACGAGGCCAGGCGGCGGTTGCCCAGGTTATATTGAACAGGGTTCGCAATCCCACCTATCCAGATTCAATTTGCGGAGTGGTTTATCAAAACAATCACCGTCGATATCGTTGTCAGTTTTCTTTCGCCTGTGACCGGATTCGTGATCGCGTAAGGAATAAAGGCCTCTGGGAATTGGCAGTGCATGTTGCAAAAGAGACAACCGCAGGACGGATATGGCAAAGCCAGGTGGGATCCTCAACCCACTACCACGCAACATATGTGCGACCAAAATGGGCCAGAGCCATGAAAAAGGTTGGAAAAATTGGATTGCACGTATTCTATCGCACCAAACGCGGTGGCTGGAGCTAGAGTATTTCATCAAATGTGCTCTAGAGTTTGCCGCATCCAATAGCATTCAAGAGCGCAGAATTGCCAATTATTGCTGTTTTTCCACATCCCTCTCGCAAATCAGGGTCGCTTCGGCCCAAAATTGCTGATTGATCCCTTAAATTCATCCATCAATTGCTTGACACAGTACAGCCCAAAAACTATGTTGCGCGCGATCTCGGGGGTATCCCGAATTGCACAATTATTCCTTGGAATCGGAACCGCCCTGAAAAATCGGATTATTTCCTTAATACGGCACAAATTCTCGCAAGCGGGTAATAGTGCGCCAGGCGTGAAGATTTAGGTGAAATTCGATCAGGATATTTGTCTAGAATGTCAGTCGGATCTCGTTAGGGGAATGAAAATTTGTCCAATTCTGACCAGCGTGATCAACTTGAAGAACGATTGAAGTCACTTGATTCGCGTTTGCGTGAGAATGACCAAAAACGCAACTCAGGAAATAAGAAGTCTGATAATGTCAATTTTAGCAATGCCATCAGACTATCTACGGAATTTGTGGTAGCAATTCTGGTTGGTGTGGGAATTGGCTGGACGATAGACAGGTTTTTTGGCACAGCACCCTGGGCGATGATTATTTTTCTTCCAATGGGATTTATCGCTGGTGTAAGGAACATAATGCGGGCAGCCGGATTAAAAACCGGTTCCCAAGTCGGCAATGATGATGTAAAGGGCAACAATACAGACCGGAAATAGATATTTTCCGAACTATTGTGGCTTAATTAGTTGAAGTTGAATTGTTTGATGGATAGAAGTCCATGTTAGCAAATCATGAACGCGGGTACCTGAGGAATAAAAATTGGCAAACGATCCAATTCACCAGTTTCAGATAACGAAATTATTGCCGCTCGATGTTAATGGCGTCGATCTTTCTTTCACCAATTCTTCCATGTTCATGGTGGCAACTGTAGTTTTGACATCCGTGTTTCTGCTCTGGTCGACGGGTGGCCGTGGGCTCGTGCCCTCAAGAAGTCAGTCATTGTCAGAGATAGCGTACGAATTTGTCGCTGGTATGCTGCGCGATTCTGCCGGATCCCAGGGGATGAAATTTTTTCCGTTCGTATTTTCGCTTTTCATGTTCATTCTGGTTGCCAACATGTTTGGCATGTTTCCCTATTTTTTTACTGTAACCAGTCATGTGATTATCACGGTTGCCCTGGCGCTGGCGGTTTTCCTGACAGTATTGATCGTAGGTTTTGGCAAACACGGTTTCGGATTTCTGAAACTGTTCGTTCCCTCGGGTGTGCCCATCGCAATTATGCCGCTGGTGGTTGCCATTGAGGTGATTTCGTTTATCGCCAGACCGATCAGCCATTCAGTTCGCTTGTTCGCCAACATGCTTGCAGGACACATCACGCTGAAAGTGTTTGCCGGCTTTATCGTTTCAATGAGTACTATGGGTGCGGTAGGTGTTGTCGGATCATTGTTGCCGTTCGCCATGACCGTTGGATTGACGGCACTGGAATTCCTGGTGGCATTTCTGCAAGCTTACGTATTCACTATGCTTACCTGCATGTATATCAACGACGCGCTGCATCCCGGCGGTCACTAACCAGTCAACAAGTAACCCAATCCATCAAATTTACTAAAGTTCACAAAGGAGTGAAAAAATGGAAGCAGACGCAGCAAAACTCATCGGCGCAGGCCTGGCAGCTATCGGTACCGGTGCGGCAGGTATCGGTGTTGGTAATCTTTTCGGTCAATTCCTGCAGGGCGCATTGCGCAATCCTTCCGCGGCAGATGGTCAGTTTGGTCGTCTGATTTTCGGTTTTGCGGTGACAGAAGCCCTCGGTATTTTCTCACTGCTTATCGCACTTCTTCTGCTTTTTGCAGTCTAGTAAAAATGCAGATTTGTGCCCGCTTGCTTTAATTGTTAGTGGGTGCAATGCAGATTTTGAGAGCCGGATTTGCCGCACAGGTGGTATTGTGAGGCTATTCATGGTTCGACCAGATACTGATAGTAAATCCGATATGCCGGAGTAGAAGATGTTTATTTCGACCGCCTATGCAGCGACAACCGAAGCTGCCAAGCATGGTGCAGAACACGGCGAAAAAAGTGGGGTATTCCCACCTTTTGACCCATCGACATTCTCGTCACAATTAGTGTGGTTGGCTATCACATTCGGTTTTTTCTATTTTTTCATGGCCAGGGTGGCATTGCCGCGAATTGGTAATATTCTTGAAGATCGCAGAGATCGTATTTCACAGGATCTGGTTGAAGCCCAGCGCCTGAAGGAAGAGACCGACGCATCAATAGCTGCCTATGAGCAGGAATTATCTGAAGCCAGGCACAAAGCTCACGTGATTGGCGGTGAAGCCAATGACAAGGCAAGAGCGGTTACCGATTCAGAACGGGAAAAAGTTGAAGCAGAACTGGCTGAAAGCCTGGAAGAAGCTGAAACACGTATCGGTAATATTCGTGATGCCGCCATGGCAGAAGTCGAAGTCATTGCCAGCGATACAGCCGAGGCGATTGTCAACCAGCTGATTGGCGGAAAAACCACCAGGGCAGAACTCGCCAAGGCAATCAGCCTTGCGTCAAGGTAGCCCTGATAGCACGCGTTTAACCGGGAACGAAATGGAAATTTAGATGGAAATTGATGCAACCTTCTGGGCAACTGTGGCCCTTGTCCTGTTCCTTGGTGTTGTTGTGTACCTCAAGGTTCCTGGAATGCTGGGTAAGAACCTCGATGAGCGCGCCGAAAAAATCCGAACTGAACTGGACGAGGCTCGCAAATTGCGCGAAGAGGCGCAAACTATCCTGGCTGAATATCAGCGCAAGCGCAAAGAAGCCGAATCTGAAGCTGAGGAAATCATAGCTGCTGCCCACCATGAAGCTGAAGTATTAAGCGCCCAGGCGCGCGAAAAGACCAAGGAATTTGTTGAGCGCCGTACCGCGATGGCTGAAAACAAGATCGCCCAGGCAGAAGCCCAGGCTTTAAGTGATGTTAAATCAGCGGCAGTTGAAATTGCTGTTTCCGCGGCCGAGACCATTGTTGCCGGTAAAGTAACCGGAGCGGCCGCTGACAAGATAATCAAAAGCAGTATTGCGGAAGTCAAGTCTCAGCTGAATTAGAGTCAAATTCCAAGGTGGAATGGCGAATATTGCCTCATTAGCGGATGTGCCGTTATGTTTCAATTTAACTGAGAAAGACTCTACGCCGACGGTTTTACGCCGCTAAAGTCACCTATCCTGCACCAAATTTAGTGTTTTTTCCGAGAGCGTGATATTCACTTTGCTGCCCCAGTCAAAGCGCAGATAATCCTGTTCAATACCGTCTGCAAAGATTACCCCGCCTTCATTCATCCGTGATGTCAGGGCGATATTCATGTTCCTGTTTATTTTACCGTAGTCAAGTTCGCATCCGGCCAGTTTGCCAGGCCATGGCTCGCGAGCAAAAAAGACCGCATGCGGATCATCTGGCGCAAATGCAGTATCACGATGTGTTGCCGTCATGATTGACCGTGCCCAGCCCGTCAGTCCTGTGCCTGTCGACACGATAATACCGGATGAAGACTGAAACTCCTCTTTGGAATCAAAATGGACGACATAACGTGCGGATTGATGGGAGCGATGGCCAACAAACAATTCGTTAAGGGCTGTCAGGTTTTGTCCATCGTCCAGTTGCGCCTCCACCATTGTGTGGCTTTTGGTATCTATATCACGCGCGGCAACTCTTTGCAGAAGTTGAGCCAGTGTTTCCACCATCAATGGGGTGAGAACACCTTCAGTTTGCCCGGGATCAGGGGTAATGCCAATGACCGGCTGCCCCTCAAGATATTTGGCCAGATTGGCAACAAGGCCATCCTGTCCGATGGCTACGATAATATCACCTGTTGCAAATAGGAACCGATCAAGATCATCACGCAAAACTTGTGTCATTGTCCATTCACCCGGAATGGACTGCTTGGCCCTGGTCACTGCTGTTTCCTGCAGGTTTTTCTGCGTTTCCAGCATTTCGAGGCTTTGCCCGCGCTGTTCAAGAAAAAACTCGGCCTGGCCACGGGTGGCATGGGCTGCCAGCAGACAGTCAAATTCCGACTGCCGGGTTACCAGAACTACCCGCGGTTCAAGGCTGGTCATTGTTCTGTTCCCGACACCTGTGGCACATCGTTGAAGATGCCTCGTACCTGCTTCATCAATCCGGCCAGCATGTCTGGTGTTATTGTCAGATTATCAATATTCTCGATTTTGGTGGCAAATTCCTTCGCCGCCATAGCCAGAAGCACCGTTGGTGACAGGTTTTTGTAGGCCTCTAAATGAGCGTGCTCCATATCTGCTTTTGCCTGATCAATTAACCGAATGGAGGCGGCCTTGGCCTCCGTGTGGATATTCATGGCCGCAGCCTGAGCTTCGGCTTCAGACCTTGCATTGTCGTCTTCAAGAGCGATCAGTTCTTTTTGGCGCGCTGCAAGTTCGATCTTGTTGCCAAGTTCATTTTCTGCAATGGCCCGCTCTTTTTCAACTGCCATGGCTCGGCGAGCAAAACTTGCCTCATCCGCCTGCTGCTGCAAGCTTTCAAAAGTCGGAGCCTGGAGAGCACGAGTAAGCTCACTGCTTGGCGCGAGGCTGGAAATGCTGACCCCAACCAGTTCCAGACCCAAACCATCAAGTGTTTGATCAGCGGTAAAATTTTCTAGAATAATTGTCTGCAGCGGGGCTACGCCTGTTTCGAGCAATTGCCGGACACCCTGTTCCTTCAGATGGGCATATGCAAATTGACGAACCAGCGAGACTAGCACACCGTTGATTTGTTCAACAGGCTTCTCATTGTGTAAACCTGTATCCAGATTGACAGCGAAATCAATCCGTGCAGCCAGCTTCAAAGGATCCGTTACTCGCCAGATTACCGTACCTTGTAACGCCAGTTCCTGAAAATCTATTGATTGTCCTTTTAGCATGAAACTGAGTTGGCGGTCATCTATAGGAATTTCGGTAATAGAGGCACCATTGGGCAGGAACCAGAAAGCCAATCCTCGTCCGTTACGTTCGAGTTTGCCTTTTCTGAAATATTGAATGTATGAGGATGCATCTGCCCTTATTTGGCGAATAAATGGAAATTTTCTTATTTGTACCACGGGTTTTCTCCTTAAATTACTTTAAACTGAAATCCGGTCCTGCAGCGCGAAAGTGCTTGCTAGGAACTTTGTTCCATGTTAGCGTTCATTTAACACGAACTAGTTAGTGTTGTCAATACACTTAGTAATATGAGCTATACCTATCTCCATCCCCATCCCGCTGTGACGACAGATATTATTGTTTTTACGGTGCAGGATGATGTCCTTAAGGTGCTGCTAATTCAGCGCCTAGCCCCGCCTCACGAAGGCAGTTGGGCTTTGCCTGGGGGCTTCGTGGAGATTGAGGAAAGCCTTGATGCTTGTGCCTTGCGTGAACTGCACGAAGAAACAGGCCTTGAAGGCATCTACCTTGAGCAACTCTATACATTTGGCGAACCCGGGCGTGACCCGCGTGAGCGCGTGATCAGTATCGCTTATTTTGCTTTGGTACCTTCAGACAAGCTTGTCCTGCAGCCGGGATCGGATGCCTCTGCTGTCGCGTGGTACCCAATTAGTGCTTTGCCTGAATTGGCTTTTGATCACGAAAAAATCACCAACATCGCCTGTCAGCGCCTTACTGACAAGATGGAATACTCAACTATTGGTCTAATGTTCATGTCCTCTGAATTCACCCTGTCGCAAGTACAGAGCCTTTACGAAGTCATATCCGGAAAACCGCGCGACAAGAGGAATTTCCGCAAGTGGTTACTATCGCTTGATGCGATAGAAGAAACCGGCAGAAAGAAAGCCGAAGGCGCCTACCGGCCTGCCAAGCTTTATAGGCTCAAGGAATCAAAAATTGTGTCGAATATTCGCTAGACCGTGTCTTCTTTACACGGAAGCATTTGATGGACCAAACCAGTTCACTCTGCAAGGCGCATAACGCAGTGCGATCTGGTTGATCGGACAAGTTTTGCAACGCTGCAGATGGACTGGATTGGTCCCCCAAAAACCACGGCTCAGGCCGGTTTTTCACGCTTTCTGGACTTCGTTGTGCTTTTCTTGTGGTCAACCAGACCAAGGAGAAAATCATGCCTTGCCAGTAAACGTGAAAAATCGGTCAAATGCTTCCGTGTAAAGAAGATACGGTCTAGCCCTTTTCTGTAAGACGGCAAGATTAATGATATGATTGTCAGGTATTACCTGCGAATTTATTTCTTGCGAATGGGTGCAAAACTGAAGCGGTGAATTGCGCATGGGCCATGCTCGGTAATAGCCTGCCGGTGTGCCAAGGTTCCATAACCCTTGTGTTGCTCAAATCCGTATTCCGGGTAGCTGTTTGCAGCTTCAGTCATTATCATATCGCGTGCAACTTTTGCGACAATTGATGCTGCCGCAATGGATGAAGAGCGCCCATCACCCTTGATTACTGCGGTGCCCCTGTTTCGAAGACCGGGGGGAACTTCCCTGCCATCGACAAGACACCAGTCAACTTTTCTCTGCAGCGCGTTCACTGCCCGGTTCATACAGGCAAGAGTTGCCTGCCTGATATTGATCTCATCAATTATTCTGGCACTGAGTGTAGCGATGGCCACTTCGCTGCTGTTCAAGATTTGAGTGTAAAGATCATTGCGCTGCTTTGATGAAAGGGTTTTGGAATCATCAAGGCCTTCAGGAATATCACCCGGATCCAGCACCACGGCTGCAGCAACTACGGGACCGGCCAGCGGGCCTCTTCCGGCTTCATCAATTCCCGCGACAAATTTGTGGCCAAAGCCCTGAAGTCTGGATTCCAGATGTAAATCCGCTTGATATGGGCCAACTGGTGCACCAATCAGGGAGCCAGGAGAATCGGTGGGCAATAACTTACTCATGCGGCGCAAGTTACCCGCCCACCGATTTTGCCACAAGTGCGAATGCTCACGGGGCGATGAACCATTCACTCGGGTGACATATTCAAATTACAAATTTCAGGGGATCAGAATAACGACAATTGTTCCTGATCAGCCCTGGGTGCGATAAACTGGCTGCAGTCCAGAGAAAAACTCCTGCGGTTCAGTTCAAGTCTTTTGCGGGTCAGATCAAATCTGCGCTTAATCTGCCACGCATAGGGACCAGCACCGCTCATTCTCTTGCCAAATTCAGCATCATAATCTTTACCGCCGCGCATCGATCGAATCAGATTCATCACATGGCGATAGCGTCCGGGATAATGATTAAGTAGCCATTCGCGAAATACCGCACTGACCTCCAGCGGCAATCTCAGCAACACATATTCAGCCTCACCCGCACCAGCAGCTTTGGCTGAATCCAGTATTCGTTCAATTTCGTGATCATTAAGTGCCGGTACAACTGGCGCAACCATAACGGACACAGGAATACCGGCCTTTGCCAGATCATGTATGACTTTCAAACGAAGGCCAGGTGTTGCTGCACGCGGTTCCATTGCTCGGCTTAGCCGCCGGTCCAGGGTGGTTACCGAAATAACCACCTTTACCAGATTTCTGGCGGCCATTCTTTGCAGGATGTCTATGTCACGAAGTATCAGGGCTGATTTGGTGACAATTGCAACAGGATGGTTTGCAGCTTCCAGCACCTCCAGCAATTGCCGGGTGATTTTCCATTGCCGCTCAATCGGTTGATAGGGGTCAGTGTTGGTACCAAGGGCAATCACTTTCGCTACATATCCCTTTTTCGACAACTGGCGTTGCAGCAACCGGGCTGCATTGGGTTTGGCAAATAGCCGGGATTCAAAATCCAGACCGGCGGACAGACCCATATAGGAATGGGTTGGTCTGGCAAAACAATAGACACAGCCATGTTCGCACCCACGATAGGGGTTGACGGAACGTTCAAACGGCAGATCCGGTGAGCGGTTGGTGCTGATAATGGATTTCGACTGTTCCACCTGTACGTCGGTTTTAAAAGCCGGAAGTTCATCAAGGGTTTGCCATCCATCATCGAAAACATGACGTGACAGGGCTTCAAAGCGACCGGCTGGATTGGAAACAGCTCCCCGTCCGCGTCGTCTGTTTTGGCTGATGGATGTCTCTTCGAAGCGATATGCCGGGCGCCGGGCAAATTTGTTCAGTTGTACTATTGACGGGCCGGGAATCCCGGTTTTGCAAATTGTATCAGCAACCATATTATCCATTGCCATGACATTCTCCTCATTCGAATCACCATGTTCACTGTTTGTCTGAACATGAATATATTCCTATTACAATAATGAGAACAAAGCAAGAACAATTAGTGTTCAGGTTCATATGTTCTTGAATTTTTTTTCCGTAACAACAGGGTTGACCTTGATCCAATCTGATTTTCTTTAATAAACCAAAGTCCTATTCGCCCTGAATTAGCACTAGGGTTGATTGATCTCGATATTTGATCCGTGCAGTTTTACCGTTATCAAAGTGTAATTTTGTAGATT
Organism: Hyphomicrobiales bacterium; assembly: GCA_024225445.1. Lineage (GTDB taxonomy): Bacteria > Pseudomonadota > Alphaproteobacteria > Rhizobiales > Rhizobiaceae > JAAEMP01. The sequence continues at coordinate 19,007 of JAAEMP010000280.1, forward strand.
GCAGCATGACAAATCTTGAGAAGAAATTAAGGGTTTGGGATCTTCCCACGCGGATTTTTCACTGGTCGTTGGTAGCTATGGTAGGCATCGGACTGACCACCGGATTTATATCGCCTGAATGGTGGATGGGAATTCACATCTGGGCTGGTTATGGCACAGTTCTGCTGGTTGTTTTCCGCTTGGTGTGGGGTATATTCGGGTCGGAGTTTTCCAGAATTGAAACCTTCGTCTTTACACCTCACGAAATCATCGCCCACATACGTGAACTGATCTTTTTGCGCCCGCGTCATTACATTGGCCACAATCCGGCTGGTGCGATGATGATTTTCGCACTGTTGTTTTTCTTGATCGCCATCACCGTCAGTGGCCTGCTGGTGCTTGGTGGTGAAGAAAACCAGGGACCGTTGGCCGGAGCGGCAAACTATCGCATTGGTGACATGGCCTCGGAAATCCATCTGGTCCTGGCTTTCATTCTTTTGACCCTGATCGGCCTTCATATTATCGGCGTGTTCATCGAGACGCGCTTGACCTCCGAAAACCTGGTTAAGTCGATGATTGATGGCTACAAGATCATCCCTCAAGGTCAATCATCTCCCCAGCCGCGACCCTCCCGACCCATGGCGGCAGCGACTTTCCTGTTGGCCTTCACCATTCTCGCGGGCTCCGTGTTATGGGCATTTTCGACTATGCCGCCATCCGGTATTATCCAGATGAGCAAGAATTCTGATTACACGACGGAATGCGGAGATTGCCACGAGGTTTATCATCCTTCCCTACTGCCGAAAGCGTCATGGGCAAAATTGATGGCGGGCCTCGAAGATCACTTCGGCGAGGATGCAAGTATTGATCAGGATCTCTCAGTCAACATTGCTTCCTATCTGGAAATCTATGCTGCCGAGGCCTGGGATACTGAGGCCTCTAACCGCTTCTCCAGAGTTTCACTCAAAGCTCCCTATCAAATATCCGCCACGCCTTATTGGCAGCGCAAGCACAATGACATTGGTGACGATGTATTTAGACGCGCGGGCGTCGGTGGCGAAGCCCACTGTTCGTCATGTCATCGCGATGCTTCAATCGGGCATTTTGATGATCAGAAAATCAAAATCCCAGTAAACTAGAATTTGAAATCTAATCGGTAAGGAACGATCCTCATGAATAACCTAAATAAGACCATCTTCATTGCCACCGCAACCATCTTGCTCGGTGGAGTATCAATCAGCATTGTTTCTGCAAATTCTGCCCGAGACGCCATTATCGAGGGTTTTGTCGATGAAGCCGGAATGGAAGCCTCGGCAGAACGTGGAAAGATTTTGTTTGAATCGAATATAGGTGACGGAAAACCGGATACGCCGTCGTGCACAACTTGCCACGGTGCTACTGCGCTGAAGACGGGCATGACCCGCGCTGGCAAGGTTATCGAGCCAATGGCCGTTTCAAAAAATCCTGAGCGTTTTATTGACCTTAAAAAGGTCAGCAAATGGTTCCGGCGCAATTGCAAGAGTGTCTTGGGGCGCGAATGTACACCACAGGAAAAGGCTGATTTCCTGACCTACATGAAATCAAAATAAATGAACCACATTTTACACGTAAAGAAGAAAGATAAAATCAAATGACCAAATTCATTCTTGTGCTGGCTTCAAGTGTTTTTGTTCTGGCAACGCCAATCGTTTCCGTAACGGCAAACGCGGAAAGCTTTCCACCTATTGAAAATCAAACCGTCATCGCCGAGTGCGGTGAATGCCACATGGTGTTTTTTGCCGAAATGCTACCCCGCAAATCCTGGCTCAGGATTCTCAATAGCCTGGGGAATCATTACGGCGAGGACGCAAGTATCGATTCTGGCCCCTTGAAAGAAATTATCACTTTTCACACTTCACGGGCCTCTGATGTTTTGAACATCAGAGGTGCTATCAAATGGCGCGAAGGGTTAAACAAAGGCGAAGCGCCGGAACGCATTACCACCGCACCGCGTTTCATCCGCAAACACGCCGATAACGATTTTGCGCAGATGTGGACAAAATTCAAAGTGGCTTCAAAAGCTGACTGCCTGGCCTGTCACAAAGGTGCCACCAGAGGCCAGTTTGATGACGATTGAAAAATTGCTGAATCATTGGAATGTTTGGAAGGATTGGCAGAACTTTGAGATAAGGCGCCACCTGACCTTCACTAACAGCTAACAATTTATGAAACAGGAGATCGGTAATGTTCCACAACACCAATTCACTAAAAATGTCCCTTGCATTGCTTCTATTGACAACACCTGCCACATTTGGCGATGAACGCTATGACCCCGTCAGGAGCGAAATCGTTTTAAAGGAGTGTGGGGCTTGCCATATGGCCTTTCAGCCGCAAATGCTGCCCAAAAGGTCCTGGGACAGAATTATGCAAGAATTATCTGATCATTTTGGTGAAGACGCATCATTGGATGCTGATACAAAAGAACAAATTGAGGCATATTTAGACAAAAACGCCGCAGATTCAGGTTGGTGGGGAGGCAAATTCATGAGAGGTGTTAAAGACAACATGACACCACTTCGCATCACCCAGACACCACATTGGATTCGTGAGCACGATGACGAGATTTCCGCGCAAGCCTTGGCAGCGGCAAAGTCTAGGGCAAATTGCGTTGCCTGCCATCCACGTGCCAATCGTGGCGATTATGATGACGATTGAGTAGACTGCAGATATTTGACCCTTTTGGACAATTAATTTATCCCACAGAAAAGGTCGGCCAATGAAATCAGAAAACAAAAGTGCATTTGAAGTTCAAACCCTGATCTTTTCCTTTTTGGTAATCGCAATCTGTGAGGCTTTCTTTCTTCTGGATGTTTTTGCCGATATCTTTCGAATCGATATTTCCACATCCTGGATTGATCACAGCATGATCGAGCTGATTGTAGCGTTTTCTCTGGCACCGGCTCTTGTCATCATTGGCTTGCAGATTACACGATTGCTTCGCGAACATCGTGAGGCGCAGGATTCCGTAAAAGCTGCCTCAGGTGAATTGCTGGTTGTCATTTATGGCAGGTTTAAAGAATGGCAGCTTTCACCCTCGGAAAGTGAAATTGCCCTGTTGTTGATAAAAGGATTCACGGCCCGGGAAATTGCGGATTTGCGAACAACCCGCCCCGGGACAGTAAAGAGTCAAAGCAGCAATATCTATCAAAAGGCAGGAGTGCGTGGCAGAAATGAACTCGCGGCCTATTTTGTCGAAGATTTGCTCGCTAGCTGATCCTTCATGCTGAAGCGATACGGATGATGGTGTACTTCAAGAGGTGAACCCATCCAGTTATTGTCAGTTGCTGTTGAATGTTGAAGTGAAAACAATCAGGGGAATTATCCTTGTCTGACATAGATCAAGATGAATGACAGCAGAAAATGGTTTTGTGTAACAAACCAAAGCCGCTTCGCTTTCACAAAGGAATTGGCAAAATGATAAAAAACCAAATAAAGCTGAATCGAAAAAAATCCGGCAGGCAGCCAATAGAAAGGATGCTTTCATCAACCGCAGGCATACGCTGTTCGCCACCGGGATTGTCACGGGAGCTGTACTGCCTTTGTTGTGGGTTATTCAATCGAAGGTCATGTTCCTGCCTCAGATATAAAACGGATGCTCTCAGAAAACCCTGCTATCAAGGGTCTGGCTGTTCCCTGGATGCCAAGCAGCGCGCCGGGCATGGACAGTCCAGAACGTGAGCCTTACACGGTATTTGCTTTTGACAGCAATGGTGCAACCAGTGTTTTTGCATCCTGCTGACAGCTGATTCAACGGTTTGGATACCGGTTTTCTCACAATCGGCAACGCAGAAATTATTCGACTAATGCACCGCCAGCCTCGGTGCGTAAAAATGCTTCACCGCAGGCTTTCGACAAAGATCGCACGCGCAGGATGTAGCTCTGGCGTTCGGTGACAGAAATGACACCACGTGCATCCAGCAGATTAAACACATGGCTGGCCTTGATGCATTGATCATAGGCCGGGTGCGCCATGGTGATGGTTTTGCCGGTTTTCGGATCTTTGTCCTGCTGCTCCAGTATATGCAGGCATTGCCTTTCCGCATCTTCAAAATGTCTCAGCAGGATATCGGTGTCGGCCACGTCGAAATTCCAGCGTGAATATTCGCGTTCGCTCTGCTGGAAAATATCACCATAGGTGACCTTGTCATTACCATCCCGGCCATTGAAATTGAGATCAAAGACATTGTCTACATCCTGCACATACATGGCCAGGCGTTCCAGCCCATAGGTCAGTTCGCCTGAAACGGGTGAACATTCCACGCCACAGACCTGCTGGAAATAAGTGAACTGGGAAACTTCCATTCCATCACACCACACTTCCCAGCCAAGCCCCCAGGCCCCCAGGGTCGGGCTTTCCCAATCATCTTCAACAAAGCGGATATCGTGCAGATTGGCATCAATACCTATCGCCTCAAGTGAACCCAGATAAAGATCCTGCAGGCTGGGCGGCGAAGGCTTCAGCAACACCTGATATTGATAATAATGTTGCAGTCGATTGGGGTTTTCTCCGTAACGTCCGTCGGTTGGACGCCGTGAGGGTTGCACATAGGCGGTATTCCAGGATTTTGGCCCCAATGCCCTCAGCGTGGTAGCCGGGTGGAACGTACCTGCGCCCACTTCCATGTCATAGGGTTGCAATATCACACAGCCATAATCAGCCCAATATTGATGCAGGGTCAGGATCAGCCCCTGAAATGAATGTTTGGGATGCATGTGGGAAGGAATTTTCGGCGTCATCTGATTTTCAATCACGTGTTCAAATCTGTTGGTGAAGCTTTGCCATGATCATCGATGAAATACAAGTTGGCTTCTCGATCCGGATCAGGACGACAGCAGTCCCAAACGTTCGCGATGATAGAATCTCCACATCAGGAATATCGAGGCCATGGTTAACCCGAATGCAAGTCCGATCCACAGGCCGACACCGCCAAGACCCAAAGGAAATGCAAGAATATAGGCTGCCGGGACACCAATCAGCCAATAACTGACAATTCCGAGTTTCATCGGCACGTTAATGTCTTTCAACCCCCTCAATGCACCCACCAGTACCCCTTGCAGAGAATCGGCAAACTGGAATGCGGCGGCGACCAGTAATAAGGGTATCGAATAGGCCAGAACCTGTGCTGCATCGGGATTGTTCATATCCAGAAACAGGCTGGTCAAATAACGCGGGAAAAACAAGATGATCGCAGCTACAAAAATGGTAATTGAAAGTACCACGAATAATGCTGCATATCCGGCCCTGCCAATGGCCAGATAATTGTTTTTACCAAATGCATTACCGATACGAACCGTGGCAGCATTGCCAAATCCCAATGGAATCATGAATGCGACAGCAGCGATCTGCAATGCCACTCCATGGGCCGCCAGTGGAATAGTGCCGATCCACCCCATCATGATTGATGCCGCATGAAACAGGCCGACTTCCGCCAGTATGGCGATCGAAATGGGTGTTCCCAACCTGAACAATTCCCCCATCGCCGGCCAGTCTGATACCCAGATTCGCGTGAAAATACCATATTCGCTGGTTTGTTTTTTAACCAGAATATAGACCATCAGTATCAGGAAAATCAGGGTTTGTGTTCCCACAGAAGCCCAGGCGGCACCAACTACTTCCAGTCTGGGCGCCCCCAAGTGACCGAAAATAAGGGCATAATTCAAAATGATATTGAGCACTACCCCACCGATGGTTGCGAGCAATACCACCCTTGCCAACTCCAGTGCAGTCAGAAATGAGCGCAGGGTTGTGCCCAGAAGTGAAGGCAGAATTCCCCACATGGCGACCCGAAGATAATCCTCCGCCAGCAGGATATTGTCCATTTCCTGACCAAGAAAAACGTAAATGGCGTTTGATTGCCGCAAAAACCAAAAACCAAAAACCGAAAAAATCGTCACCGCCCACAATCCCATCCGCACACAACGTCGAACAGCACGCTCATCCCCGGCTCCCAATGCATGGGCGCTTATCGGAATTACCGCAAATGCCAGACCTGCACCAAATATGTAGACCATGAAAAACAGCTGTGTCCCCAATACACTGGCAGCAAGCGGCTTTGCCCCCAGCCAGCCGATCATGATTGTATCGGTGACGCCAATGGCCATTTGCGCCACCTGGGCACCCACCAGAGGCAAACCGAGCACAAGTGTTGCTCTGACATGATCGCCAAAGGTTTTATCTTGACTCGCATCAGCTGAAGCAGCAGGGGGTGTTTGGTCTTTTCTGCTCATGTTAGAATCTGTCTGAATTTATGCGGCCAGCAAGCCCGTTTATTGCAGGCTATGCCTGTTGATCAGTAATCAAATCAAATTACTGCAGGATCGTGAAATTGCAAATTTGCTGATACTTGTGGACGATCACCATCATATATCAGAGGCTAAATTGCAATATCAATTCTTGCCCACAGTTTTATTGGTTTAATCGTCTTTTACCCGGTAAACCCCGTCAGCGTCTTTTGCCAGTGGCTGAACCTTTCCAGTCCCACTCTTTTCTTCTTCCGCTTTACGCAATTGCGCGCGCGCGCGCGATACTTCACGCTTGATCGCTTTATAGCCATACCAGATAGCCGCAGCACCCAGGATCAGCATGATTAATTTTGGCAAGTTAAACATCTCTCATTCTCTCGCCCGAAACAGGTTGTCTGCGCGAATCATAGGGCAAAGGCAAAATTGGTCAATGCCTGGCATAAGTGCTGGAAAAATCAGAATTTTCGTGGTTCACAAACCAAATCTGGACCTGATGACATGTTCTTCCATTCTGTCTATGGCCCGATCAACCAAATCCGCGCCGATACTGTCACCTTTTGTGATTGCATTTATTCCGACACTGTAATTGCGCCCCAACAGGCTTCTTCGTGGCTGCATCAGTACGAATTCCGATTTTTCGCCGAAGCGTTCTTTAAGTATGGTGCCCAGATGACCCAGACCATCTATCAGGCCAAGATCTTTTGCAGTGGATCCTGTCCAGAAGCGCCCGGTAAACATATCATCATCTTCTGCCAGTTTCTCACCACGCGTCTTTTTCACCATATTGATGAATACGTCGTGGATCTCCAGCTGCATTTTCTTCAGATATTCCACGTCTTTCGGGTTTTCCGGTTGAAACGGATCCAGCGAAACCTTGTTTTTCCCGGCCGTGTAGACACGACGTTCGACCCCAATTTTCTTGATTGCCTTGTCAAATCCGAAACTGGCAGAAATAACGCCGATTGAACCAATGATTGAAGTCTCGTCAGCAAATATCTCATCTCCGGCAAGCGAAATCATATAACCGCCGGATGCTGCCACATCTTCCACAAACACCAGTACTTTTTTCTCATGCTTTGCTGCAAGTTCGCGAATTCTGGTGTAGATCAGGCGTGATTGCACCGGTGAACCACCCGGAGAATTCACCACCAGTGCCACGGTTGGGGCATGTTTCATTTTGAATGCTTTTTCCAGCAAAGAAGCAACATTTGCCAGATTGAGATTTCGCGATAGTGGAGAATTGCTGGCAGCAATTACGCCACTCAGCCTGACAACCGGTATCGTGATCATATTCTTGCGAAAACGTGCCGGGATTAAATTTCGAAGTCTCATATGTTTATCAATTCATGCCAAATACACTGTCATTCAAATGGTCCAAATTGTGTGTATTTCAAGTATAATGCTACAAAAAATATCGTTTGGAGCCTTGCACGGTTATATTGAATTATTTGACTGTATCAAATGGTTTAATGTAATCGTGAAAGATTCTAAAACAGCAATTCATCTCCGGACAATATTGCCGCTGCCCTTGCCGTGAAACTGTCGTCTGCATTGTGGACGATAATGGGAGGGACAAAGGAAATTGGTGCACGTGACCCCTTTATTGCTCGTAATAAAAGTAACTTGGCGGGTTGGTCAGATTTGGGGTGGATTGGCATGAACTGCAAGTTACCAAAACGGCCCTGTGTCGCGGCAATAATCTGACCGATGGACTGTGAGCGATAAATCATTGCGAGCATGCCACCCGGCTTGAGAATGCAGGTAGCTGTGCGCATCCATGCATCCAGACCGCCAAATCCCATCATATGCGCTTCCGCTTTCACTAGATCGTTACTTGCTCTGTTGGATGATGTGTCAAGATAAGGCGGATTCATGATAACAAATTCAAAGCTGCCACCCGCCAATCCTGCATTTTGCCGGTTTGCCCCGGTTAAGGTTACATCAGCTTCAAGCACCTCCACTCTCGAAGAAAGTGCACTGTTTCTTGCAAGATTCGATGTCTGATATGCCAGTTCCGCCATCATCGGGTTATTTTCAACAAGCAGTACATTCAATTGCGGGCGCAATGCGATTGCAGCAAGTCCGGCAGCACCGGATCCCGAGCCCAGATCAGCGGCGTTTCCCTGACAATCATGCGGCAATGTAGCTGCAAGCAATATCGCATCCAGCCCGGACCTGTGACCATGGCGTGAGGGTTGAAGAACCTCGATTTTACCGCCCAAAAATCTATCGCGGGTGACTTCCTGTTTTTTATCAACGGCAGTCAGATTTTTCATTGCTCAAGTTCAGTGCCTATTTCAGCGTCTATCAAGATGCGACGGGCTCGCTCAAAGTCATCATTCACGACCATAATTCTGCGTGGCAATATACCAATCGAACCCTCCAGCACACTCATGTTCTGATCAAGCACGATGTAGTCAATTGATTGTTCCTTCAGCAATGCTTCAATCAGTGTTATCAACACCAGATCATTGGTTCGCACCAGTTCTTTCAATTTATATCTCCGGTAAGCTCATGTTCCGCTCGGGCTGATAAAATCATGCTGGAGGAAATTCATGTCAATTTCAATAACTCAACATAACCGGCATTCGTTATCACAATCGAATAAAATCGGCGTGAACCATCGAAAAACAAAGACTGGATAACTGCAAAACACCCTGTTGGTCAATCTGTCACTTGTGTCTAAAGATAGGCGCGACTATGTTTACAAACAACAAATAGATAGTGTCGCCTTTTTGGGGGTTGTGAATGTCTGGAGTAGTTGTCCCTATTGACAAAGCCAAGTTGCGTGAAAGCGCTTTGGGTGTTGTTGATAAGAAATCCTCGGTTGCAAGTAGCATCCAGCCACTGGTTGATCTGGTCAGCAGTGACATGGAAAAGGTGAATCGGCTTATCCTGTCAAAGACGGGTTCGGATGTTGGCATGATTCCACAGGTGGCCAACCATCTAATTGATTCAGGAGGCAAGCGGCTTCGCCCCATGCTGACGATCGCCGCAGCCCAGATGTCCGGTTACAAAGGTATCCATCATGTAACGCTTGCGGCCAGTGTCGAATTTATGCACACCGCGACGCTTTTGCATGATGATGTGGTTGATCAAAGCGATATGCGGCGCGGCAAGCTTGCAGCCCGCATGGTTTGGGGAAATGAGGCGAGCGTACTGGTTGGCGATTATCTGTTGGGCCAGGCATTTCGCATGATGGTTGAAACCAACTCGATGGGAGCTCTTGATGTCCTTTCCAATGCGGCAACAGTGATTGCCGAGGGCGAGGTGATGCAGCTTTCCACTGCGAAAAATCTTGAAACAACCGAAGATGAATATCTGGCGGTGATTCGTTCAAAAACCGCAGCATTGTTTGGCGCGGCCTGTGAAGTCGGACCGATAATAGCGGATCAGGAACAATCAATAATCAGTGCATTTCGTTCCTATGGAGCCAATTTGGGAATTGCCTTTCAACTGGTTGATGATGCCCTGGATTTTGGTGGCACATCTGCAGTGTTGGGTAAAAATGTTGGCGATGATTTACGCGAGGGAAAAGTTACACTGCCAATATTGCTTGCATATCGCAGAGGCACGGATGAGGAGCGAAGTTTCTGGAAACGCGCTATTGTAGATGGCGAAAGCGGTGATGAACAACTGGAACGCGCCATGGAGCTTTTGGTAAACTATGATGCGCTGTCTGATACGATTGCCCGAGCGGTTCATTATGGGAAAATTGCCCGTGACGCGCTTGCGCCATTGCTTGTGGGAAGTCACAAGGATGCCTTGTTGGAAGTTATTGATTTTTGTATTGAGCGGGGTAATTGACGTTTTGGCAAGAAGACAATTTGATCTTCGACATTGCTGTCTGGTACCAAAGCCCCAGGGGAGTGTTGTCTGGCATTGCGCCAACTGCACAAAAAGGCCATTGTTGATTCCTACATAACGACCAGAATTTGGCCCAAGCAAATTAACTGTGAGACAAATGAAAAAACAACTACTGAAATTCCCGTCGGTTCTGTCTGCACTTATTGTTCTTGGCATGCCCCTGCAATCCCGGGCTAACCAGGCAATTGAAAATGTAGTTGCCTACAGTGGCCTGTCCGGAAGTTATCTCGCCGCGCGCATAGCTACGAACGATAATGATGATTTGGCAGCTGTCAGTTTTCTTGAAAAGTCGCGTTTGCTGGATCCAGACAATAATCGCATCAAACGAAATCTGTTTCATGCCTATCTGGCAAACGGACGCATAGAAGATGCTGTGTTGCTGTCAAGGGATATCATTGAAGAAGACGCTAACGGACATATTATCACCATGGTCAATGGTGTGGAGCTGATTCGCAGGCGCTCCTGGGCTAAGGCGATTGATACGCTGTCTACCGTGAACGGAAGTGAACTTGACAATATGATCGCGGGAATAATCGGGGCATGGGCAAAACATGGAAACGGGCAAACCCAGGAGGCACTTAAACAGATTGATGCAATTGATGGCGCCAACTGGATGAATATGGTCAAATATCTGCATCGTGGTTTGATGCTCTCCGCCTCCGGCAACGATGTTGGTGCAGCTGACGTATTGCAAAAAGCGGTTGATATTACGGGAGCAGCAAGATTTCTGACCGAGACCTATATTAACGCAATTGATGCGCTGGCAAGAGCCCAGCAAAGATTGAATGAACTGGACAAGGCGCGCGCCACCATACAAAAAGGCCTTGATATTTTTCCCAACCATCCATCATTGCATGCAATGAAGGAGTCGCTTGAAGGTGGAAAACCGGCGGGTCTTCTGATTTCCAACCCGCAACAGGGAGCCGCCGAATTTTTCTACAATCTGGGCAATGCGATCGGCCGTGAAGGTGGCACTCCTTTTGCCCAGATTTATCTGCAGCTTGCAAAATATTTATACCCTGAAAGTGCCCCGATTTCGATATCGCTTGCAGCGGTATTTCAAAATCAGAAAAACCCGGAAAGAGCGAATACCTATTATGACCAGATTGAGGATGCTTCTCCTTATAAGCGCCGCGCATTGCTGGAAACCGCGATTAATCTGGATTCAATGAAAAAGATTGAAGATGCATCAACCATCCTGCGAAATCTGATCGATGAAAAACCCTCGGATCTGATCCCCTATATGACATTGGGCAGGCTGTTGAACAAACATGAACGCTATCGCGAGGCCGCCGAGATATTTGACATGGCAATCGCCAGAATTCCAATTCCCAAACGTCAGCATTGGGATTTTTTCTACCGCAGGGCAATTTCTTTTGAACGGCTGAAGGAATGGAACACGGCTGAGGCCAGTTTTCAAAAAGCCCTTGAACTGGCTCCCAACCGGGCAACTGTTCTGAACTATCTGGGTTATTCGTGGGTGGATCAGGGGGTGCATTTGAGCGAAGGTCTGGACATGATTCGCAAGGCTGTGGAGCTACGCCCGGATGCCGGTTTCATTGTTGATAGCCTGGGATGGGCCTATTACCGTCTGGGGCGTTTTGAAGATGCGGTCGTAGAACTTGAAAAAGCAATTATCATTTTGCCGCAGGATCCGGTGGTCAATGATCATCTTGGCGATGCCTATTGGCGCACAGGCAGAAAACTTGAAGCAAGATTTCAGTGGCAGCATGCGCTTGATGCTGAACCGGAACCGGAGAATGAAGTAATAATTCGCAAGAAACTGGAATCGGGTCTTCAAGATACCGCCAAAAAACCGGTGGCCAAGACCGAGTAGATTTGTTGCCAGAAAATATTCCCGTGTCCTGTTATTTTGTTTAAGCCAGATGGATTATTGATGAACAAAATTAAACCGGGCGAAAAAAAAACCATCACCGCTCATGCCAAGATAAATCTGGCATTGCACGTAACCGGTCAACGCCAGGATGGCTATCATTTGCTGGATTCCCTGGTTTGTTTCACTGACTTTGGCGACCGATTAACGATTAAACCGGTAGAAAATGGATTAGATCTGGTCAAACTGGATATCGTCGGTCCTTTTGCTGACAGCCTGGGTTATCAGGATCAGGAAAAAATCAAAGATAATCTGGTTACCAGAGCGGCGATGGTGCTGGCTGAAGAAATTGACAAGGCAGGGGTTGCCTGCTGCAATGTTCACATAATTCTTGAAAAAAATCTTCCCGTGGCAAGTGGAATTGGTGGTGGATCAGCCGATGCTGCCGCTGTTTTGTTGTTGTTGGTGGAACTTTGGGGCGGTGAAGCCACTCCGGATATGAATGATCTCGCCATAAAACTGGGGGCTGATATTCCCATGTGTCTGGATTCCCGGCCCAAGAGAATTCGTGGGACAGGAGAGCTGATTTCTGAAATTGACCTTGCTGTTTCGATCCCGGTTTTGTTGGTCAATCCCAATATCCCGCTTTCCACCCCTGAGGTGTTCGCGGCGTTGGGCAGCAAGAACAATCCCCCGATTTCTGAAAATGAACTTGTTGGCTTTGAATTCCCGGATTCTTTGGTGAATTCCAATGAGGCCGCATTTGTCGACAGGGTGGTTGATACATTATCTGCGTTGAGAAATGACCTGCAGGATCCGGCTGTTTCACTGGTACCTGAAATTCGTGATGTGATCGCATCCATCAGGCAACAGCCAGGTTGCCGCCTTGCCAGAATGTCAGGCTCCGGCACCACCTGTTTTGGGATATTCGGAAAAAAAAGTCAGGCCAGGGCTGCCATGATCCAGATCAAGGAACAGCATCGCGATTGGTGGTCAATTGCCTGCAGTACAATTATGGCTGATACTCAAAAATCCTCAACAAATCATCATGACCAAAGGCATTTCGATGACAGCAAGCAGTAGCAACAACCGGCAATTCGTTGCCTTGAATATCGCGGTACTGACATTGTCTGATACCCGAACAACAAAAGACGATAAATCAGGCCAGACACTGGCAGACCGGTTGCAAAGTGCCGGGCATCATCTTGCGGACCGCCAAATGAGCAAGGATGATATTGCCTCTATTCGTGAAGTGGTTGGCGTCTGGATTGAGGATCCCGCTATCGATGTTATCATCACCACAGGTGGGACGGGTTTCACCGGTCGCGATGTAACCGTCGAGGCGATCGAGCCATTGTTTGAGAAAAAAATGGATGGATTTTCCACAATTTTTCACCAAATAAGTTTTGCCAAAATCGGCACATCGACAATTCAGTCCCGCGCTACCGGCGGCGTGGCCAATGCAACATATATTTTTTGTTTGCCGGGTTCCCCGGGAGCCTGCAAGGATGCCTGGGACGGGATCATCAACCAGCAACTGGACTATCGCCATATGCCGTGTAATTTTGTCGAGATTCTACCGCGGCTGGATGAAGGATTGCAGCGCGGCAACTAGATTTCAAAATAACCACATGGAGGAGAATAATAATGAATACTGGTAAAGTAGCCGTCACCGGTCCAATCGCTGTTGAGGTTGAAGCAGGCAAAAACTATTTCTGGTGTCAATGTGGCCTGTCCGCCAATCAGCCGTTTTGCGATGGTTCTCACAAGGGGACCGAGTTCAAGCCGGTAAAATGGCAGTGTGACGAAGAGGGAAAGAAATTCTTTTGCGCTTGCAAACAGACTAATAAACAGCCTTTTTGCGATGGGTCACACAAAGCGCTGAGGACTTTTTGAACAGGCATTTAGTGACAACCTGCAATTTCACAGTGACATTTTCTTCGGTAATTGTTATGCCCCACAGACCCTGAACGGAGCTGATGATGCCTGATTTGTTACTGGAACTTTTTTCAGAAGAAATACCCGCCCGGATGCAACGCAAAGCCGCCGGTGATTTGCGAAAACTTGTCACCGGTCAACTGGCCGATCAGGGACTGAACTATGAAGGCGCAAAGGAATACTGGACACCGCGGCGTCTCGTGCTCGATATTCGTGGCCTTAGTGCTCGATCCGCTGATATTCGCGAGGAAAAAAAGGGGCCCCGCACCGATGCACCGCAACAAGCCATTCAGGGTTTTATGCGCGGTGCAGGCCTTTCATCAATCGATCAGGCGATTGTAAGAAATGATCCAAAAAAGGGCGAGTTTTTTGTTGCGGTAATAGAAAAACCCGGCCGTGATGCAGCCGATATTATCGCTGGCATCCTGCCGGATATCATTTGCAATTTCCCCTGGCCCAAATCCATGCGCTGGGGCGCTGGTTCGGCAAATCCCGGCGCTCTTGCCTGGGTCAGGCCCCTGCAGTCAGTTCTTTGCACTTTTGGTGTTGAGAGCGAAGAACCGCAGGTGGTGGAATTTTCTGTTGGCGACATCAAGTCTTCCGGCAAAACCTGCGGCCACCGCTTCATGTCAGATGGCGCAGCGGAAATTTCAGTTAGACGTTTTGAAGACTATTCTACCAAGCTGTATGAAGCCAAAGTCATTGTTGATGCCCAGCAACGCCAGCAGATAATCCTGGCAGATGCCGGCAATCTGGCTTTTGCCCAGGGACTTGAATTGGTGGAGGACAAGGGCCTGCTTGAGGAAGTATCAGGACTGGTTGAATGGCCGATTGTATTGCTGGGGGAGTTTGATGAAGAATTTCTGGATATACCGCCCGAGGTAATACAATTGACTATACGCGAAAACCAGAAATGTTTTGTCTTGAAATCCCGCGAAGACGGCAAGCTCGTTAATCGTTTTCTGCTGGTATCCAATATTATTGCTTCAGATGGTGGAGCAGAAATTGCCAGAGGTAATGGCAAAGTCGTCAATGCCAGATTGGCCGATGCAAAGTTTTTCTGGGACAGTGATCTGGCACAGATCACCAGTGATGAAGGTTTTACCCTGTGGATCAGAAAACTGGACACGGTAACCTTCCACACCAAACTGGGAACCCAGGGTGAACGGGTTCAGCGTATCATAAAGCTGGCTGAGACGCTTGCTGTCCCAATTGCTTCCAGTTACGCAAAATCCGGGCGAACGGAAAGTTTGAGCAATCTTGCCACACAGGCAAAGTGCGCTGCGGAACTTTGCAAAGCCGATCTGAATTCCGCTATGGTGTATGAATTCCCGGAAGTACAGGGGCTGATGGGTCACACCTACGCTCTGCGTGCGGGAGCGGACGCGTCAGTTGCCGCTGCAATTGAAGATCATTATAAACCGCTTGGTCCAACAGATGATGTGCCATCCAATCCGGTTTCTGTTGCTGTGGCATTGGCCGACAAGCTGGATATTCTGGCCGGGTTCTGGTTTATCGATGAAAAACCAACCGGAAGCAAGGACCCGTTTGCACTAAGGCGGGCAGCACTTGGCGTGATTCGCCTTGTGCTTGAGAACAATGTCCACGTGGACCTGGGCGCACAATTTGGACTTGCAATTGAGCAACATTCCAAATCAGCAAACACTGATTCACTGATCCTCGACCTGCTCGCATTTTTCCATGATCGCCTGAAAGTCTATCTGCGGGACAAGGGTATTCGTCACGATTTGATCGACGCGGTCATTAGCCATCAAAGCGATGATCTTCTTACCATCACCCATCGGGCCGAAGCTTTGCAAAATCTGATCGATTCCGACGAGGGTGCCAACTTGCTTGCCGGTTACAAGCGTGCCGCCAATATCCTTGCCGCTGAAGAGAAAAAGGGAGCGGCAACGAAGTATGATGTGGTGGATCAATTGTTGAGGGAGGATGCGGAGTTAAGCCTAAATCAACAACTCGATGAAGTTGAAAAGCAGGCTACCCTGGCTCTGGAGCAGGAAGATTATTCTGCAGCAATGGCGGTAATGGCTACCATGCGCAAACCGGTTGATGTCTTTTTTGACAATGTAATGGTCAACGATGAGGATGAGAATATCCGGAATAACCGGTTTGCTCTGCTCAATCGTATTCGTAATGTAACCGCTAAAGTCGCTGACTTTTCGAAAATCAGTGGTTAGTGGTTACTAGAAAAAAACAAGGAATGTATTTGATGAAAACGTGGAAAATATATCTCTCCGGAGAAATTCATACGTCCTGGCGTGAGGAAATTAAATCGGGTTGTCTCGCGGCTGATTTGCCGGTTTTATTCAGTGCGCCGGTTACCGGTCACGAAGCCAGTGATGATTGCGGAGTGGCCATCATGGGTGCTGAATCAGACAAATTCTGGCATGACAACAAGGGTGCAAACCTTAATGCAATCCGCACCCGTACCCTGATCAACGATGCGGATATTGTTGTCGTTCGTTTTGGCGAACAATATAAACAATGGAATGCAGCTTTTGATGCAGGTTATGCCTCAGCACTGGGAAAACCGATTATCATCATGCATGGGGCTGAACATCAACATCCGTTGAAAGAAGTTGATGCGGCCGCATTGGCGGTAACTCAAACGCCTGCCCAGATCGTCGATATTCTAGCCTATGTAATTCACGGCAACCTGAAAGGTTATACCGACTGATATTCATCAATCTTATCCAAATGCAATCACTGCAAAGACCACCGTCACAACCAGGCTTGTAGCCGCGATCATGTGAAGAACAGGGACATAAGAGGGAGGGCCGCCAGGATTCTTTGGCGTTCGCATTGCCATCAGATTCAGGAATGCGATGATCAGCAATACAACCGTTGCAAAGGTGATTTTTACGTCAAAAGCAAAAGATTGAATCCACCATCCATACTTGATCAACATCAGCAACAGACCACTGATCCAGATGATCGCGATGGCGGCCAAAGCGGTGAGGCGGAACAGATATCTCAACTGATTGGTGAAACCGGGTGAAGGCAGATCGTGTGGTCCACGGGCCATCAGGATATACAAATTTCCAAAGCTTGCAGCTGCCCCGAACATCAGTGCCAGCAGGTGAATAATCTTGATGGTTTCAACGATCATTCATCACCCTTGCCAAATTCACCATGACGTCCTTCGCCGGCGGAAAAACGTCTGGCGCCCTTTATTGTTTCGCCGCTATGCATGCTGGCCAGGCCAAGCCGGTTTTCATTCTTGATCGCCTGTTCATCTTCAAGCGAATATTGTTCGAGCATTGAACGGCGATCACCGCGCATACAGTTTTGTGGGTGCTGGCAAATCTCATCAGCCAGTTTCATGGCGTCTTCCAGAGCCTCGCCCGGTTTTGATATCCGGTTGGCCAGGCCGATATCAAAAGCTTCATCGCTTTTCACTTCCCGTCCGGTCAGAATAAGATCGCTTGCACGTGACTGGCCAATCAGACGCGGCAGCCGGATCGTACCCATGTCAATCAATGGCACACCAAAACGGCGGCAGAATATCCCAAATCTGGCATCTTGCGCCATCACCCGCATGTCGCACCATAAAGCCAGTTCCATACCGCCGGCCACCGCATATCCCTCAATTGCCGCAATAACCGGTTTTGAGAGTTGCATTCTCGTCGGTCCCATGGGAGCCAGGGAATTAACTCCGCCTTCCATAATCGGATTGATATCTCCGCCTTCAGCAAAAGTTTTCAGGTCCGCGCCTGCACAAAAACTGCCACCAGCACCGGCCAGAATGGCAATGTCAAGTTCATCATTGCGGTCAAAATTCCGGAATGTATCAAACAGCAAATGGGCCGTTTCGCCGTCAACCGCATTTCGGCTCTCCGGCCGGTTTATCAATACAATGGCAATTCGCCCGATCGTCTCGAACAATATCTTGTCAGAAGGATTTTGGGCAGAGGGTTTTTCAGTCATTTTCCCGCGCTACTTCCCGCCAGCCGATATCACTTCGCCAGAAGCCTTGCGGCCAGTCAATATCATCAATTGCCCGATAAGCCAGTTTTTGCGCCAGTGCGACGGTTTTCCCCTTGGCGCAAACATTCAGTACCCGTCCGCCATTTGCCAACAGGCCTTCGTCGGCCAGTCGGGTTCCCGCATGAAATACCCTGATATTATCACCGTCATCATAGGACAGTTTGCCTTTGACGAGGGTTCCGTTCTGATAACTTCCCGGATAGCCTCTGGTTGCCAGGACCACGCCAAGAGCAGCAAAATTCGACCATTCAATTTCGTGTTCCAGCAGAGAACCATCAACCGCGCTCAACATTAATTCAAGCAGGTCGGATTTAAGGCGCATCATCAGCACCTGACATTCGGGATCGCCAAAACGTACGTTATACTCTATCAGCTTTGGACCATCATCACACAGCATCAGTCCGGCAAACAGGATGCCCTTAAATGGTGTGCCACGTGCATGCATGCCGGCCAGGGTCGGGACAATGATGTCCTCCATAATTTCATCAATTGTATCCTGATCAACTATTGAGGCTGGGGAATAAGCCCCCATGCCACCCGTATTGGGCCCTTTATCGCCATTAAATGCCCGTTTGTGATCCTGCGCGGTACCCAGCAGTGATGCAACCTGACCATCACAAATGGCAAACAGGCTGACTTCCTCGCCCTCGAGAAATTCCTCGATCACCACCTGTTGTCCGGCTTTGCCAAAACTACCTTCAAAACAGGCATCCACCGCCTCGCAGGCATCAGTGATACTGTTGGCTATTACCACGCCCTTGCCGGCCGCCAGTCCATCAGCCTTGATCACCACAGGGGTGCCGGTCTGGCGAATATATGCCCTGGCTTTTGGCGCACTGGTAAATGTTGCGTAGCCAGCGGCTGGAATATCATACAAGTCGCAGATTTCATGGGTAAAGGCCTTGGAACCTTCCAGCTGTGCTGCCGCTGCTTCGGGCCCGAAAGCCTTTATTCCAGCTTTACCCAGGTCATCGACTATCCCCGCCACCAGTGGTGCCTCCGGGCCGATGACCACAAATCCGATTTCATGGGCTGTACAAAAATCAATAACCGCCGAATGGTCGCCAATATCAAGTTTTACACATTCCGCAATATCGCCAATACCGGCATTCCCCGGTGCGCAGAAAAAGCGTCCCATCAAGGGTGATTGTGCCAGTTTCCAGGCCATCGCGTGTTCGCGGCCGCCGGATCCGATCAGCAATGCATTAATTTTCACGTTGTAATTCCCGTAACATTTTCGTTCAGACCATGGGATTATGTCCTGCCGGTTATTTGCATGATAACGAATAGTTTCACAAGGCCACCCTGTTGACTATTCAATGTCCTTTGGTTTTTCAACCGGCTTCCACCATCAGTGCGGCATTACCACCGGCAGCGGTTGTATCAATGCAGGTATGGCGTTCATGCAGGAAAGATGTTTGTGTGTATGGCTGGCTGGCAATCGGAACAATTGTACCCGCGCGCGCGGCCAGGGCTGCACGAAGATCAGCCATCGCCTCGCACGGTTGTATCGTCACCACACTCAGATTTTTAAGCTTGGTGATATCATCACAAGATACATGCCCGCCGATACACCGGATTGGCGCACCTTTTCTTTGCAATTCAGCCAGCTGGCCGGGCGGCTTTTCACACAGGACAATAACCTGGCATCCAGCAGCCAAAGCAGCAACAGCCTGATTACCTGCCTGGGCACTAGTTGGTCCCAGACATAACACCAGACCCTTCGGGGCATAGGAAAGGACATTTGATTCACCTGTGGGGCCAGGTAGGGTTTGGGATTGTTTATTAGAGAATTCCGGAAATTTGAATCCGGAGTTTTCAATCAGTTTCTCCAGTTCATGGCGTTTCAGGATCCGCAATTTGGATAGTTTAACAATCGCATCCTGAATTTCTGCGACGGGAATCCCTGCTCCGGTTGGATAGGTATCTGGTAAGGTCACGCCATCGTCATGACGCTTGAAGCGTTGCAGGTAATTGGGTCCACCGGCTTTCGGTCCGGTGCCGGACAGGCCTTCACCACCAAAAGGCTGGGAACCGACAATCGCGCCAATCTGATTTCGATTGATATAGATATTACCGCATTGGATACGTCTGGTCACCTGATCAACACGACTGTCAATGCGGGTATGCAAACCAAAGGTCAGGCCATATCCCCTGGCGTTAATGCGGTCGACAATCTGATCAAGATCACTTGCTTCATAGGTTGCCACATGCAGTACCGGTCCAAAAATTTCCCGTTCGATTTCATCAATACCCGAGACCCGTTTGATGGAAGGCGCGAGAAGGAAATTGTCATCCGGGTTTCTGCCATTAATACCGGCATAAGAAGCAATTTCGCGATAGGCGTCGCGGTCGATCAGCGGGCCAATGTCGGTATCAACTTCCCATGGATTGCCGATTTTCAGTGTGTCCATGGCACCACGTAACATTGTCAGAAATTCTTCAGCAATATCGCTTTGCAGGTAAAGCAGCCTGCAGGCGGAGCAGCGCTGCCCGGCAGACTGGAAGGCTGACGTCAGAACGTCTTTCACCGCTTGTTGGGGCAGCGCGGAACTGTCGACAATCATCACATTTATTCCACCGGTTTCGGCAATCAGCGGAGCATCCGGTGGCAGATTGCGCGCCATGTTCTGATTGATGATCCGGGCAGTAGCGGTTGAACCGGTAAAACACACACCATCAATTTCCCTGTTCGACGTAAGCGCATTACCGATAATCGCTCCCGCACCCGGGAGAAGTTGCAATATATCTTCAGGAATTCCGGCTTGATGCAACAATTGGGTTGCGCGCCAGGCAATGATGGAGGTCTGTTCGGCCGGTTTTGCCAATACTGCATTGCCTGCGCCAAGCGCTGCCGCAATTTGTCCGGTGAAGATTGCCAGGGGAAAATTCCATGGCGATATGCAGGTGAATATCCCGCGTGCAGTTCCACTTGTCTCAAGGCGTTCGGTTTCATTGGCATAAAAACGAAGAAAATCGACAGCTTCCCGCAGCTCTCCGATGCAATCAGCGATGGTTTTGCCGGCTTCTCTGGCTAACAGGGAAAAAAACTCATCTGCATGTGCTTCATAAAGATCAGCAGCTTTATTCAGGATATTTGCACGCGATGTCGCGGTTGCCCGGGACCAGGCAGGTTGTGCTTTTCTGGCAGCTTTAACGGCTTCATCGAGATCATCGCGATCAGTGTTCTGCAGGCTGCCAACTTGTTCACTTAACAATGCCGGATTGAATACCGGTTGTGCCGCTGACAGATTGGAAGCGCCCGCCAATAACGGAGTAGCATGCCAGAGTTGCTGCTTGTACGAAGCGCGGTCTTTTTCGATAAGTTCAAGATCAACAGGGTCATTGATATCAAGGCCGTGGGAATTTAGCCGCTGATTGCCAAACAGGTTTGCGGCTAAAGGAATATTGGGATTTTCCGTCGGAAATATTACTGCTTCGAACGGGTCCGCAGCTATTGCCTCGGCCGGTATTGTTTCATCGACAATCTGATGCACGAATGAAGAGTTGGCGCCATTCTCGAGAAGGCGGCGAACCAGATAAGCCAGCAAATCCTTGTGTGCACCCACAGGCGCATAAATCCGGCAGCGCGCCTCACCTCCGCTCATGATTTCCTGCATCAATGCTTCACCCATCCCATGCAGGCGTTGAAACTCATAGGATTGATTTTGGCTACCGGCCAAATAGCGAATAGCTGCAACGCTATGAGCATTGTGGGTAGCAAATTGCGGGTAAATGCGATCACCCATCGAAAGCAGCTTTTTGGCACAGGCAATATAGCAGATATCCGTATTTTCCTTGCGGGTGAAAACCGGAAAACCTGTCAGTCCCAATACCTGGGCTTCTTTGATCTCGCTATCCCAATAGGCACCCTTGACCAGTCTGACCATGATTTTTCGCTGATGCATTTCAGCCAATTGATATAGCCAGTCAATGGTATCAGCAGCACGTTTTGAATAGGCCTGAACGACAACTCCAAACCCATCCCAGTCGGCAAAAGAAGGATCGCTTAGCACGGCTTCCATCACATCAAGTGAGATATCAAGGCGCGCGGCCTCCTCAGCATCAATATTAAGGCCGATATTGCTTCGCGCGGCGAGCATGGCGAGCGATTTGAAGCGGGAAACGAGTATCTCAAACATTCGGGGTTTCTGGATAAATTCGTATCGCGGGTGCAGGGCAGACAATTTGACAGATATTCCCGGATTGTCGCGAATGCCTTTTCCGGTATTTTTGGCAATCTCGGTGATCGCATCGGCATAGGCCAGATGATAACGTCTGGCATCCTCATCATTGATTGCTGCTTCGCCAAGCATGTCGAAAGAATAGGTATAACCCTTGTTCTGCATTGCCCGCCCGCGAGTCTGGGCATTTTCGATGGTTTCACCAAGCACAAACTGCCGGCCCAGTTCCTTCATTGCCTGGGCAACCGCTGTGCGAATTACCGGTTCACCCATCCGTCGAATGAGGTTTTGCAGGGTGTTTATCAGACCCTGGTCATCTTCACTGCTCAACACTCTACCCGTCAGCATTAGTGCCCAGGTGGAGGCATTGACCAGAGAGGAACTGGCTTTGCCCATATGGGAATCCCAGTCCGAGGATGAAATTTTGTCAGCAATCAGTGCATCAACCGTCTCGGCATCGGGTATGCGCAACAAGGCTTCAGCCAGGCACATCAGCGCGATGCCCTCGCTGGTCGAGAGGCCGAATTCTCCCAGGAAGTTTTCCATCAGGGTTGGATCGGAATTTATCCTTACCCTTCGAACCAGTTCGGCGCCATTATCTGCAATGGTGGCCCGGTCCTGTTTTGACAGGTTTGTCTGCTCAATCAGTTCACGCAGAATTTGTGATTCATCAGCAAGGTTGTTTTGCCGGATCAATTTGCGTATTTTTTCTAGCTTCGCCAATTTGTGTCACTTTTTGATAGATCGTGATTGCGGTCAGATGCTCAAACGAGTTGATATCAGATGCTACTGGTTGGTTTGATTTTATCATTTTTTCACATTTCATTCAGACCGAAATATGTTATGTTTTGATTCTAATGGACCGAGGATCATTGGAATTTGGTAAAAATGGACTTCAAATATGCATGATTTGGACAATATAGACCGCAATATCCTGTCGCAGTTACTCAACAATGGCCGCACAACCATGGAGAATTTAAGCAAGAAAGTCGGGCTTTCCAAATCACCGGTGATCAGCAGAATAAAACGGATGGAAGCGGAAGGAATTATTCGTGGCTACAGTGCTCTCATTGATTATACGAAAGTTGGTGCCGGTCATATTTCTTTCGTCCAGGTTACATTGTCGGACACACGTTCGTCAGCGCTGGAGGCTTTCAATTCGGCTGTGGGAAAGGTTGCAGAAATCGCTGAATGCCATATGATCGCCGGGAATTTTGATTATTTGCTGAAAATCCGCACCCGGGACATGTCCCACTATCGCAAAATATTGGGAGAAACCCTTTCAGAACTTCCCCATGTGTCACACACCTCCACTTTCTCTGTCATCGAGGCGGTAAAAGACCGGTAGGCAAAAATATTCCTTTACCATTCTGTTTATTCATGAACCACCGATTCAGGAAAGCCAAAATATGAACGCCAATCAATTGCCCCTGATCTTTGATGGTCACAATGATGTGCTTTTAAAGCTCCTTAACATGAACGACGAAAACGCCCACCGAAAGTTTCTCGATGGTTATGACGGGGGGCATCTGGATCTTCCCAGGATAAAAAAAGGTGGTTTTGGCGGAGGGTTTTTTGCCATTTACATTCCTTCCGATATGGATCTGAAGAGCTTGATGGCGCAGATGTCCGAGCCAGAATATGACGTCGAGTTGCCAGAGGAAATTGCTTTTGTTACGGCATTGCCGATAGCGGTGGCAAAAGCTGCCATTCTTGCAAAGATAGAACGCGAGAGTAATGGCGCAGTCAAGATCTGCACAACCAGTGCCGAACTTCGCCAGTGCTTTGAAACTGATACCCTGGCCGTGATTATGCATGTTGAGGGCGCAGAGGCTATTGGCGAGGATTTCAGCGGTCTGGAGGTGTTGTATCGGGCTGGACTGCGTTCCATAGGGCCGGTATGGAGCCGTCCCACCCGCTTTGGCCATGGGGTTCCGTTTCGCTTCCCCGCATCGCCTGACACCGGACCGGGCCTGCCTGATCTTGGCAAGGAGCTGGTTCGGGTCTGTAACCGGTTCAGAATTGTCATCGATATGGCGCATCTGAATGAGGCCGGTTTCTGGGATGTTGCAGGTTTGAGTGACGCGCCATTGATTGTCACCCACTCAAACGCCCATGCCTTGTGCCCGCTCACCAGAAATTTGACAGACAGGCAATTGGCGGCAATTCGCGACAGTGGTGGCGTGGTCGGCCTGAATTTCGCCACCTCTTCGCTTCGTTCAGATGGCCAGTCGTCAACCGATACCCCGATTGAGGAAATGTTACGTCATTTTGATTACCTGATTGAACATCTGGGAATTGACGGTGTGGCTTTCGGTTCCGATTTCGATGGGGCAGCCATTTCCGACGAAATTGTCGATGTGTCAGGCCTGCCAGCCTTACGCGAGAAAATGCGCCAGCATGGCTATGATGAAGCGACGATGAAGAAGCTTTGTCATGAAAACTGGTTTGATGTGCTTGAGCGCACTTTCGGGGCCTGACTTTCCGGTGGATGCCACACGATATGATGATGAAGTTACGCATGAAGAAGAGGTATACGTGCGGATCAACCGCGAGTATTTTGTAGAAAGCGTTACTGGGCCTGGTTGTCCGGGCGGTTGGGACGCTAAAAACATAACTATGATCGACCATCCAGTGGTGGCAGCATTGCCACGAAACACTGTAGTTTTGGAAGCATACAGGAAAAAGGAAAATAATAAGACATGTTAGGCGTAATCGCAGCAGTTCCGACACCCGTTGATGTCACAGGAAAACCACAAAAGGACTTGTTTTTGTCCCATTGTGGATGGCTGCTTGCAAACGGCTGTGACGGGTTGAATATACTGGGGTCAACCGGCGAAGCCAATTCTTTTGACATGCAAAGCCGCAAAACAATAATGCGATGGGCTGCGGAAGCCCTTGATCATTCTCGACTAATGGTTGGCACGGGTACGCCATCATTGGCCCAGACCATCGAGCTGACAAAATTTGCCGACGAGGTTGGCTATGAAGTGGCGCTGGTGCTGCCGCCCTATTATTATAAGCCAGTCAGCGATGATGGATTGTTTACCTGGTACAACCACCTCCATGAGGCGCTGGCGGATAGTAAAATTGCCATTTATTTCTATAATTTTCCCCAAATGACCGGACTGACAATCCCGATTTCGGTTATCAAAAGACTGCATAAATTTTATCCTGAACGCTTTGCTGGCATCAAGGATTCTTCGGGCAATCTTGAATATTGTCGCGAAATCGCAGCCAAATTACCGAATTTTTCGGTCTTTCCCAGTTCGGAAGTTTCGCTGGGTGAAGCGGATGAATCCGGTTTTTCCGGATGCATTTCCGCAACAACAAATCAAACCGCGAACTTAAGTGCAAAAATATGGGCGAGTCGAAAAAACCCGGATGCAGGTCTGGTAAGGGAAATCAGCCAATTGCGCGATAAAATTGCTGGAACAGCACTTATACCGTCTATTAAATACCTTGTGGCACAGCGCACCAAGCAGAATTTGTGGGAAAATCTGTTGCCACCATTCTGCGCGTTGAGTGACGAGCGGAAATCCAGCCTGACAACAGTTGTTGATCAATTGTCATACACCTGATGAGTGACCTTCAATCCATGACAGGAGAGCATAATTGACATGACGCAGCACAACGCTCTGATTGGCGAGAGTGGGTAAACACCGGTGATTACCAGGATAATCTGAACCCTTCCGATATTATCGGTCGATATTCCTATGGCGATGACGCCAGTGTCGAAGCGGCTGTAGATGCCGCAAAAGCAGCCTGGATCGGGTGGCGAAGTGATAGGTGGTGAGCAGTTGCAACGTGAAAAGAACGGGTTTTATCAGGCTCCGGCATTATTTCTGGGCACGAACAACAACGTGCAGGTCAACCGGTAAGAAATATTTGGCCCTGCGGCTCCGTCATCAAAGTTGCAGATTTTGACGAAGCCGTGGCGGTTGCCAATGATACCGATTTCGGCCTCACATCCGGCATTCCCTTTACGTCTTCGATGTGTAATCGATGCGTTTCGCTGTTGACGGAGCACTACCGGCAGGAAGTACGGCGTAGAAAAATGTCACGCGTTCTTGCGCCTCATAAACAATCTCGGTATTGCGTGGTACCCACAGCACGTCTCCCGGACCGGCTTTGAATATTTTGTCACCCACTCGCAACGTGAACTGTCCGTCAAGTATGTAGAGAACCTCATCATAGGATATATCCCAGGGGATGGAGCAGTCCTCGAACACGCCGATTCCGGCACCCAATTCCTCGGAAAACGACACATTAACCAGGCCAATGGTTTTCATGCCGTTTACCGGTTCGAGGTCGAGGTCTTCTTTGCGGAAAAGTTTTATTTCTGACATGGAGTTTTTCCCTGATTGTAACTGATGGCTCATGCGCTGCCGTGAAGATCGCAATAAAGAGGCTTCAGGTAGAAATTACGTCGAAACCTCCTGCAGGATGGTATGTTGAAGCGTAAAAAACAAGCTCTTATCCGCCACGGAGCGACCGGCGTGGAGGGAGGCGACGGCCCGCGTCGATCCGGCTTCGATCAACACGGATACTCTAGGCTCAGCTTTTCCAGGTGCCCTGACTGCGCACCATGGCCAGCGCGCCCTTGACCCCGTGTTCCGCCACCATCCGGTTGAAGGCCTGACAGTCGGCGTTGGTTTTATTCGCCTCGCTGTTATAGGCAGCGACTTCCTCGCAGTGATTGATCGCCGCCGCAAAACCCTGCAGATCGAATGCGCCGTTCAGCGCGGTCTTGGCCATCGCCATCGTCGCCCGGGGAAGGGTGGCGATCCGTCGGCACACGCCATCGACCAGTTCATTCAGGCGATCCGCCGGGACCGCTCGGTTGACAAGACCGATCTGCGCGGCTTCCGTGCCGGAAACGGTCTGGCCGAGAAATATCATCTCCTTGGCCTTGCGCGGCAGCGTGATACAAGGGATGCCGTTGAAATCGGGCACGAAGAAAAAGTCGATCTCCGGCTCGCCAAGCTCGGCGTTCTCGGCGGCGTATACCAGATCGGATCCCATGGCCAACTCGAACCCGCCGCCCACGCAATAGCCCTCGACCACGGAAATCGTCGGCTTGGGAAAGTACCATAGCCGCTTCGAAACCTTGCTTGCTTTGTTCTTGACGAAATCCCGATACGGGTCCGGGGTGCCCTGCGTGATGTCGAAGCCCGAGGAGAAATCGCCGCCATTGCCCCGGATGACCACTGCACAAACCGCATCGTCGACCTCAAACTCGTCCAGCGCGGCAAAGATCGCGTCGTACATTTCATGGCGCAACGCGTTCTTCTTCGCCGTATGGTTCAGGCGGATATGGCCGATGGCGTCTTCAACAGTGCTTTCTACAAGTGTCGTCATTTATAATCTCCCTTTGGTGATGCCGCTGCTTTTTCAGCTTCCATGCGGCGTAATTCGCGTTTCATGACCTTGCCGGTGTTGCCAACCGGCAATTCCTGCAGGAACTCGATTTTCTTCGGGTAGGCGTGAGCTTCCAATCGCTCGCGCACGAACAGTTTCAATTCCTGTTCCAGCGCCGCATTTGCGCTAACGCCGGTCTTCACGGTGATGAAGGCCTTGAGCAATTCCCCCTTTATTCGGTCGGGCACGCCGATAACGGCGGCGTCAGTAACCGCCTCATGCTGCTTCAGTGCGGCCTCGACCTCGCCCGGCCCGATACGGTAACCGCCACTTTCGATGACATCGTCTTCGCGCCCGACAAACCAGAAATAGCCGTCGGCGTCGCGGGTTGCAAAATCGCCGGTGCGAAACCAGTCGCCGCTGAAACGCGCGGCGGTCGCTTCCGGGTCGTTCCAGTAACCAAGAAACATGCTTGGGTTGGGTCGACGAATGGCGATCTCGCCATAGGTGTCCGATGGTAGTTCATTGCCTTCGCAATCAATGATCGCGACCTCGTGACCCGGGATCGCGCGTCCCATCGAGCCCCCGCGGATTTCCATCAGCGCTGCGCAGTTGGCGATCGAGTAGTCACACTCGGTCAGGCCGTAGTTTTCGTTGAAACTGATGTCGAGCTCGCGGCGACTCCATTCCAGCAGGTCCGGCCCCATGGTTTCACCGCCGACCGCGATCTGGCGCAATTCTGACAGATCATAGCGGCTCGCCGGTCGCGGCACTTGCTCCATCATGATGCGCATCGCTGTCGCAATGGCAAAGATCACGCTCACGCCGTAGCGGGAAATGATCTCGAAGGCCTGCTCGGCATCAAAGCGCCCGCTGCGCTCGTAGTTGACCACGGTGTACCCGTGGTACAGCGTCGGATAAAGCGCAGTAAACGAACCGGCAATATATGCCCAGTCGCAGTGGGTCCACAGCAGGTCGCCGGGTTGCGGGAAGAAGTCGAGGTTAAAACCGAGATTGTTGACCTCGGCCGGCAGCAGTCGGTGAGCGTGTAGTGCCCCTTTGGGCGGGCCGGTGGTACCAGAAGTGTATATGATCAGCGCGGCATCGTCTTTGTGCGTGTCCGCAACATTGAAATGCCGGCTCTCGCGCTCGAGGCACTGGTGGAAATCGACCGTGTCGGCGTGATCGGCGCCACCTACCACGATGATGGTTTCGAGTTCGTGCAACCGCTCACGAATTTCGAGCACCTTGGGCAGGTTTTCGCAGTCGGTAACCACGATCCGGCTGCCACTGCTTTGCAGGCGGTACTCGATCGCCATCGGCCCGAACAGGGTCAGCAACGGCACCAGTATCGCGCCGGTCTTGTAAACCGCGATGTGCCCGATCAGGGTTTCTGGCCTGTTCGGCAGGAGCACCGCCA
Organism: Hyphomicrobiales bacterium; assembly: GCA_024225445.1. Lineage (GTDB taxonomy): Bacteria > Pseudomonadota > Alphaproteobacteria > Rhizobiales > Rhizobiaceae > JAAEMP01. The sequence goes on from JAAEMP010000280.1 coordinate 47,880, forward strand.
CACGGTCGCCGCGTTCGATGCCGAGACTGCTCAGCGCGTTGGCAAAACGGTTGGAAGCGTTGCGGAGCTCCCAGTAGTTCCAACGCTGTTCATGCCCGTCGCGATCAATATGAATCAGCGCGGTGCGAAACTTGTCACCCGCCCACTTGTCGCAGATCTCGGCGCCGATATTGAGTTTATCGCTAATCTCCCAGCGGAAATCCCGGTGGATTTCGTCATAAGTTTTGCCTTTTTCCGGTTTTCGGGTCGATGTGCGCGGTCTGTTATTGACAATGGCGTTCATAGTTCCTGTCCACTTTGCTGCTTCACTCGTCGCCACTGTTGCGTGGGATTTTGTCATTGTCTTTGCCTCGCCGTCGACCACCATAGTTTGAGATGGGGTAAGAGTTGCGTTTCCTGACCGGGCATTACCAGGTGCCATTACCAGGTGCCGTTGCCCGGTCGCATCCGCTCTGAGGGGAGGACAATATTGTAGTTTTTTCGAACCCAGGCATCCACATCTGTTGTTATATGCCCTGGATAGTGCTCTGACAGGATTGCTCGTACCCGATCACGCACGGCCTCGCGAAGGTCGTCACCGCCGCCGCCCTCATCCCATTCATTGAGGCTGCGACGATCGGCGATCTTGGGGTAGAGGTAATCTGTCTTCATACGCGCCATCGTCTGTGCATGGCCAAGGTAATGACCCTCTCCCAGTACCACATCGCGAATCACTTCATAGTTCAATGCATCCTCGGAAACCTCTATCCCGCCAACCGTACGCTGGACCGCGCCCAGCATTTCATTATCGAGCACATAACCCTCCAGTGATGTTCCCATCAGGCTGGCCTGCATCCCGACGCATTCGTGAATCATCGATGCGCCTGCATGTGCAGCCAATGTAACCGAATAGCCCTTTTCCCAGCCGGCTTGTACGTCAGGCAGTTTTGAATCTGTCATGCCGGCCGGCACCGAACTGGGCAAGTCGTAAAACCTGGCCATCTGCGCACAGGCCGCTGATAACAGGGACTGCTCCCCGCTGCCCCCTGACATTGCACCGGTGCGCAGATCGCTTACGAATGGCCAGGGCGCAAAAATGGCCCTGCACTCAGGGTCGATGATGTTACACAGAACCAGTCCGGCCAGGGTCTCGGCGCAAGACTGGGCGACAGCGCTGGCAAGCGAAGCCGGTGCGGTAGCACCGGCCTGTCCGGCAGCGATCAGCAATATTGGCATACCCGCCTCGACGGCCGCTTCAAGAGCGTCACAACTCTCCCTGGCAAAACGCATCGGCGGCACCACATGGCAACTAACAACCGTGCAAAACGGACGTTCGCGAAATTTGCCTTCACCGCCGGCAATTCGATCAAGAATAGGCACCGTGGCTCGTACGCTGTTGGCATCGGTATAGCTGACCGCAACCGGTTTGCCGGTACCCTGCAGGCAGGTGTAGATAGTGTTGATATCGAGATCGAGAACATTCTTCGTATCCCGTGCGATGACCGAGCGATGGAAAAAGTGAATGTGCTCGAGGCGATCCATCAACCGGGCAATATCATAAAGATCAGCCACCGTGGTTTCCCGATAACGACCGCCTTCGAAATCCATTATAAATGGCGCCGCGCCTCCGGTGCCCATATGCACCCGCCCGCTCCCGATCTC
>JAAEMP010000281.1 GCA_024225445.1 Hyphomicrobiales bacterium
GCTACAGAAGCTCATTGATGGGTACATTAGCCAAAATAAAGTGAAACGAGATCAGGGCAAACACAAGCAGCAGATGCAGAAGAAAGATATGCATCAGGCACTTTTGGAGGCAGGCTATGAAATTGGATATACGACGGTTTGTCGCTACGCCCGTTTGGTGGAACAAAGAGGAAAAGAAGTTTTTATTCGGCAACATTATGAACCGGGTCAGTGTGTAGAGTTTGACTGGGGAGAGGTGAAGCTGACCATCAATGGGAAGGAAAAGCGTCTGATGCTTGCTGTATTCACATCCTGTTACAGTAATCATCGCTGGGCGCGGTTATATTACCGTCAGGATATGAGTAGTTTTTCGCACGCTCATGTGTGCTACTTTGCTTATGTGGGTCATGTTTGCCAACAGCTGGTGTATGACAATATGCGGGTGGCTGTGAGGAAATTCACGCTTCGCAATGCCGATAAAGAGCCTACGGAAGCTTTGCTGAAAATGTCCTGTTATTATCAGTTCGACTATCGGTTTTGCAATGCCGGCAAAGGAAACGAAAAGGGACATGTTGAACGTAGTGTGGAAGTAGTTCGCCGCAAAGCCTTTTGCATTAAAGATAAGTTTGACCATTTGGAAGCGGCCAATGATCATGTTTTACAAACTTGTGTGAAACTAGATCAACTGCCAATTACAGGTAAGACAAAAACCATTCAAGAGCTTTTCGAACAGGAACTTCAACACATGAAAGTGGCACCGTCGGCCTACGATACGGCTGAATTGTCGAATCTTCGGGTAGATAAATACAGTTGCATAAAAGTGGACACCAACTGGTATTCGGTACCAGAAGGATTTGTCGGCCAGCGCATGGATGTAAAAATCTATCCAAGCCGGATACGTATTTATAATCCTGACAATCAATGTATTGCTACTCATGAACGCACGCATACCCGCTTTGAATATTACCTGAACCTTGATCATTACCTGGAAACATTGCGCACTAAACCAGGTGCACTTCGCGGATCGCTGAGCTTGTTCCAAGCAGATATTGGACTGCGTCAGATCTTCCTCCAACACTTTGAGAAAAGCCCTCGGGATTTTATCGAATTATTGCTTTTTGCCAGACAACACAAGTACGGCATTGTTCACATACAAAAAGCAATTGACAAGTGCATCAGGTGTTGTCCGCAACATCCGGTGAGCCTGGACAAATTGAAAATCCTACTGAGTCAAAAACAAATCGAGCCTGTAATTGAACCGCCAACTCAGGAACTGTCCAAGAGCATTGCCAAACATTGCCAAAAGCAATTACAAGACATTCAATCACTCATTTAATAACAAAATAAATTCATCATTATTATGGAACAAAATCTTCATCAACAAATAGACTATTACTCTCGCCAACTCAAGCTTCCCAGCTTTCGACAAAGCTACCTGGAGTTGGCTAAACAAGCGGCTAAAGACAAACTTTGTCACGAGCAATATCTGCTCAAACTCATGCTCCTGGAGTATGATGAGCGAATCGTACGACGTAAAAAACAACGCGTCAGAAGAGCCGGATTCCCTGCTCAAAAACTTTTACAGGACCTCCTCAGAGATGAATTACCACAGGATGGACTTGATAAACTCCTGAGGCTGGAAAGACTCGATTTTATCCGCGAAGGTCAAAATCTTATTCTTGCCGGCAATCCCGGAACAGGTAAAACACATATTGCCATAGGATTGGGAATTAAAGCATGTCTCCATGATTTTACCGTCCTGTTCACCACGGTGCCCAGGCTTATTACTCAAATCATCGAATCGCGTTCAGCTAAATCTTTAAGGCTTCTTGAAAATCGGTTTGAGAAATATGACCTGGTCATTTGTGATGAATTTGGGTATATCTCTTTTGATAAACAAGCCGCAGAATTGTTGTTCACCCATTTGTCGTTAAGAGCAGGAAGAAAGTCCACTATCATCACCACTAACCTGGGCTTCGATCGTTGGAAAGAAATTTTTGGCGACGAAATCCTTACCGCTGCAATGGTGGACAGACTCACTCATAAAGCTATTATTGTTAATATGAATGGGCAATCTTACAGAGTTAAAGAATCCAAAATGTTGGCTTCTCTTTAGTTTTTTATCGCTTTTTTTTTAACCTTAGCCTATGAACCAGGGGGTGCACTTTTCAATGGTTCCGGGGGTGCACTTTTCAGTGGTTATCTACATGCTCAGGGTGCTACCAAAGTATCAGGCATCGGGTATCAAGCCATGATTAATATGAAGGATGGTCAGTCCAAAAAACATTGCATGGCTTTTCCGGTTGCAGTAAAGAATCAAAGTAGTCAACCGGCAAC
>JAAEMP010000282.1 GCA_024225445.1 Hyphomicrobiales bacterium
AAAGCCTCTAGAGAGTGTAAAGAAGACACGCTTTAGGGTAACTGTTCTTCTCTTTTGAATGACACTATTGCGTCAACATAGGGTTCCTGACGCGATACGCTCCAGTATCTCAGATCTTCCAGAGCAATGCTTTCACCAGTAACTGCACAACGCACAAATGATCCCGGAGAGACAATCTGGTAGTCGCCATCATGATATTTGATTTCGGCTTCCCCTGCACCAGAGCCTTCAAATCGATTCATTACGATCTTATTCCATAACGGTTATCGTGTAATATTGACCAGTTGCACATCATAAAAGCAACTTCGGTCACGCTTATGAAAAAACTAGCGCGATATCGTCAGTTAGGCAAGTTCATATAAATAGAGGCTTTCAGGAATCAGGTATAGCGGAACACCTTTATAATGATCATGCAATCAGAAGCGAAAAGCGACCGGTGCTTGTGCGCCGCGCCGCGGAGGCCGGGCGTAAGCCCGAATAGCCGTGAGCGAGGAAAAATTAAAACTGAATCAAAATAAAGGTGCTCTGCTATAACCTTGAAATAATCCACACACAGATGGCTATGAATTTATCTGCCAAACAGGCGTTCGATGTCTTTCAGCTTCAATTCGACATAAGTCGGTCTGCCGTGATTGCACTGGCCTGAATTGGGGGTAATTTCCATTTGCCGCAACAATGCGTTCATTTCCTCTGTTTTTAGAATTCTCCCGGAGCGCACCGAACCATGACAGGCAATCGTCGCTGCAACATGCTCCAGTTTTTCCTGCAGATTCCTGGTGTTTCCCCATTCCGCCAGTTCATCCACCAGATCCTGGATCAGATTAGAAGTGTTGACCTCGCCCAGCATTGCCGGCGTTTCCCGCACCAGGACTGTGCCAGGGCCAAATTTCTCTATGATCAGGCCAAATTTTGCCAATGATTGGGTTTCATCAAGTAAACGTTCCACATCTTCTTCGGCAAGATCGATCACATCAGGAATGAGCAATATCTGACTGGCTACTCCTTCATGCATGTCTGTTTTGAGTTTTTCATATACGATACGTTCATGAGCTGCATGCTGATCAATTATCATTAGGCCATCAGGAGTTTGTGCAATAATATAGTTCTTGTGTAACTGCGCACGGGCTGCCCCCAGCGGATGTTTTTCATACCAGTCTTCTTTGTCTTTTTCGTCAGTCGCCACAGGTTCAAAAACTCGCCCAGATGGAGAAAAGCCGCTGTCATGTTCACTACCAGCTTCCCCGAAACCCTTGGGCGTAGAATAGTTGTCGACATTGTTGTCAGAGTAGCTTTCATTCGGATTTGGAATTGTTTCATTTAACGGATAATAGGGAGATAATTCGGCTTGCCAGGACTTGTTTTGAGTGGGGTTTGATCCCGGTCGAAATGCCCTCATCATATCACGGCCACCTTCACTGGAAGAGCGGAAACCAGCTCCGCTTATTGCCTGCTTTAATGATCCCACTATCAATCCGCGTACCAGTCCGGCATCGCGAAAGCGTACATCAGATTTTGCCGGGTGCACATTGACGTCAACTTGTGCCGGCTCACAACTCAAAAACAACACAAGAACGCCATGGCGCTCTTTGGGCAGAAAATCTGAATAGGCACCGCGCACCGCACCAAACAGCGATTTGTCATGTACAGGTCTGCCATTCACAAAAAAATATTGATGTTGGGCATTACCCCGATTGAAAGTTGGCAATCCGGCATATCCGGTTAACTGGAAACCTTCCCGACCGGCGTCAATTTCCAGTGCGTTTTTTTCAAATTCAGAACCCAAAATCTGACTGATACGGCCAATCTGGCTGGTTGGCGAATAATCCAGTGAAGATCGATCGGAACCGGAAATGGAAAATCTGACTTTGGGAAAGGCCAGTGCAATACGCTTGAACACCTGGGTAATTGCATTGGTTTCCGCTCGGTCGGATTTCAGGAATTTCAAGCGTGCTGGAACGTTTGTGAACAGACTGGAGACTTCTATTACTGTGCCTTTGGTCAGTGCTGCGGGTTTTGGTGGGGACAACTTCCCGCTATCAACAAGGACGCGCCAGGCATTATCGCTGTCATTCAGTCGAGTGGTAATCATCAGTCTTGCAACCGATCCAATGGAGGGCAGGGCCTCCCCGCGAAACCCAAGAGTCCGGATATCCATCAAATCCCGGGACAGTTTCGAAGTGCAGTGGCGTTCGACCGCCAGTTCCAGATCCTGCCTGCTCATACCATGACCATCATCGGATACGCGAATAAGGTTTTTGCCACCCGCGCCTGTTACCAGATCAACCCTGGTGGCACCGGCATCAATTGCATTTTCCAACAGTTCTTTGACGACACTGGCTGGCCGTTCAATTACCTCACCGGCAGCAATCTGGTTTATCATGGTTTCTGACAGGCGGATTACTGACACTTGATTTGCCCTTTTCAAATTTGCAGTGGACTTGTCTGAAAACAAGGTTAAACGATGAGAGGGAACCGGTAAATTGATAAAGCCCCTTTGTTTTGGATTTTCTCACAAGTGGCTAGACCGTTTCTTGTTTACACGGAAGCATTTGATGGGCCAATCCAGTTCACTCAGCAAGGCGTGAAACCCGGAAAAGTTTTGGGCGATCTGGTTGATCGGACAAGTTTTGCGCCATTACATAAACTGGGCAGATGGGCTGGATTGATTCACCAAAGGCCGGTTATTCACGCATTCTGGACAGCGTTATGATTTTCTTGTGGTCATAAAGACCAAGGCGAAAACCATGCCTTGCCAGCAAACGTGAATAACCGGTCAAATGCTTCCGTGTAAACAAGAAACGGTCTAGGTCACAGACTCATAAACAGGATCGAAATGGAATGAAACAATTTGTCAGATATACGGCGCAAGTTCGTGGAGCAAACCTTCTGGTTTTCAAGAACTTGCAACGCTGTTGCTGGACAAATTGATCATATCTTGGAGGACGACAAATATGGATCTGTGACCTAATCCAGTGCAAATATCTGAATCATTGCCGGTCCCATGATTACTGCAAACAATACCGGCAGGAAAAAGACAATCATGGGGACCGTTAATTTCGGCGGTAATGCCGCTGCCTTTTTCTCGGCTTCTGACATGCGCATGTCCCGATTTTCTTTTGAAAGCACCCGCAGGGCGTTGGCAATGGGTGTCCCGTATCTTTCCGCCTGAATGAGCGCCATGCACACGGATTTGACCCCGTCAATTCCAGTGCGGTCAGCCAGGTTCTGATAAGCGTCCCGGCGCTCCTGCAAATATGACAATTCTGCCGTAGTGAGAACCAATTCCTCGGCTAGTGCAACTGATTGTATGCCGATCTCATGGGAAACCTTGGTAAAAGCCGCCTCAATTGACATGCCAGATTCTACACAGATCAGCAGCAAATCCAGACTGTCCGGCCAGGCACGGCGAATTGACAATTGCCGCTTCGAGATCACATTGGAAATGTACATGTTTGGCATATAAAATCCTGCAAACCCGATGATTAGCACGATCAAGAGCTTGATCATGAAAGTACGCTCCATATCAGATATGGCGAATACATATATCGCTGCAGCTATCAACATAATGATTGGCAGTACGACCCTGAAGAAAAGGAACACATAGACATGCGACTGCTTGCGTAATCCTGCCAATTTCAAATTCTTGAATGTTTTCTCATCGGCCAGGGCTTTTCGCAGATTAAGTTTATCGACAAGTCTTGCCAGTGAACCACTTGTATCCTGTCGCAATGATGTGGTTTTCTGGGCCGTCAAACGGGCCCGTTCGCGTGCTCGAATCTTATCACGTTCAAGCGCCGCAGTTTTCATGCGGCTATTTAATTCATCACTTTGAAGAAATGGCATGGTGATAGTAACGATTGTTGCAAATACCGCTATCGCGGTGAAAATTGCGATCATCGATTGGGGACTTGCAACAATGGCAGCGAGATCAGAAATCATTTTTACTTGTCCTCACTTTAAAAATCGAAATTAATCATTTGTTTCATGACGAAAATGCCCATGCTCATCCAGATCGCGGCACCGGCAAGTATTAAGTTACCGGTCGGATCAGTAAATAAGATGCTGATGTAATCTGGCGTCGTCAGATAAACCAGAATCCCGACAACAACCGGTAATGAACCAATGATACCGCCGGAAGCTTTAGCCTCTGCCGACATTGCCTTGATTTTGGCTTCCATCTTTTTGCGGTCGCGCAAAACTCCGGATAAATTTGTTAAAGCTTCTGACAGATTACCACCTGCCCCCTGCTGGATAGCTATCACAATTCCAAAAAAATTGGCTTCTGCCGTTGGCATTGATTCATTGAGTTTCAATACCGCCTCAGAAAGTGGCACTCCCAAATGCTGATGCTCAATAATCCGGCGAAATTCTGAGGCTACCGGATCCTTGGCTTCACGACTAACAATCGCGATACAATCATTGAGCGGCAGGCCGGCCTTGACACCGCGAACGATAACATCCACAGCGTTTGGGAACTCCTCGGTGAAATTTTTGATACGCTTTTTCCTGATGCGTCCAACTATGAAGCGTGGGAGCCCGATCAATCCAACAAAGAATGCGGCAATTGAAACATACAGACTTCCAGCAAAAGTCAGTGCCAGCACGAGAAATATGAATCCGGATATGGCGCTGAACATAAAATATTGAGGCATGGAGATTTTCAGTCCAGCCTGGAAAATCAAGTCTTTCAAGCCCGGTGATTTCTTACCCTTTTTGTGCTGGTCTTCCAATTTTTTCAGGGAATCCTGGACAGTTTTTCTTCGCTTTGTTTTATCCGCCTCCCTGTTTTTGGCAGCGACCGAAGACGCCCCGCGGGCTGCATTGTCGCGTATGTTCTTGATACGCTGATCGCGTTTGTTCTCATTTTCAACACGGCTAAACAGGAAAACATAAGCAATTCCGGCGGCGCTTAGTGCAGCCAGAATTGCAAACCCTATTATGCTCAGTTCCATTGAAAACATAATTTATTACACCTTTTGTATACTTGATGGTCAGTTATTTGAATCTTCGGCTGCATCCAAAGCAGCGGCCAACCGATTTTCTTCGTTGAAATAGCGCGCCCGATCCCAAAATGCAGGACGACCGATGCCAGTTGAAACATGCTTGCCTATGATATTACCCTGGGCATCCTCGCCGTCCATTTTATAGACAAACAGGTCCTGGGTTGTAATAATATCTCCTTCAGTGCCCAAAACTTCGGTAATGTGAGTAATACGCCTTGAGCCATCACGTAACCTGGTTGCCTGAACAATAACATCGACAGAACCAACAATGATATCGCGCACGGTTTTGGATGGAAGATTGAATCCACCCATGGCAATCATTGATTCAATACGATTAAGACATTCACGGGGGGAGTTCGAGTGGATTGTACCCATTGAACCATCGTGACCGGTATTCATCGCCTGCAGCAAATCAAACACCTCCGGTCCACGAACCTCACCAACAATGATTCGCTCAGGGCGCATACGCAGACAGTTTTTAACCAGCTCGCGCATCGTAATTTCACCCTCACCCTCAAGATTGGGTGGGCGAGTTTCAAGACGCACAACATGAGGTTGCTGCAGTTGGAGTTCTGCGGAATCCTCACAGGTGATAATCCGCTCGTCTGTATCAATATATCTGGTCAGACAGTTGAGAAGGGTCGTCTTGCCTGAACCGGTGCCGCCGGAAATAACAATATTGCACCGCACCCTGCCAATAATTTGCAAGATTGTGGAACCCTCAGGGGAAATTGAACCGAAATTGACAAGCTGGTCGAGAGTTAGCTTGTCCTTCTTAAATTTACGAATCGTCAGCGCGGGTCCGTCGATTGCAAGAGGTGGAGCAATAACATTCACCCTTGAGCCATCTGCCAGACGCGCGTCACAAATAGGACTGGCTTCATCAACCCGTCGGCCAACCTGGCTCACAATTCTCTGACAAATATTCATCAATTGTGAATTATCCCGAAACCGGATACCGGCATCTCTAACTTTACCATCTACTTCGATGAAGGCGGTTTCGGCACCATTGATCATGATATCTGCGATATCATCTCTGGCTAGCAAAGGCTCCAGCGGACCATATCCCAGGACATCATTACAGATATCATCCAGCAGATCTTCCTGCTCGGATATACTCATCGCCAGATTTTTAATTGAAATAATATCGCTTACGATATCGCGAATCTCTTCACGTGCGGAATCGTTTTCCATTTTGGCCAGTTGACCAACATCGATAGTTTCAATCAGCGCGGAAAACACACTGGTTTTGATATCATAATATTCTTCTCCGCGATTGGCCAAAGAAGCCTCTGGACCGGGTGCAATAGTCGGCGTCTCTTCCACAAATGGAGTTGGCGCTTCACGTTCTTTCGCTGGCACGGTGACCGATGCTGATACTGGGTCGACGTTGCGACCATTGTTCAAATCCGCATCAGTTAGTGCCTGGGACGCCGGGCTTGGTTTTGGCAGTTCTGCCGTGCCAATATCTGAAATCCCGTCTCCACGCTTACCAAACATATTTATTCCCTAACTTCTAAAAATTACTACGATTTTTTCCGCTTGAGCAGCGCCCGGATATCAAATGACCTGCTTTTTTCCTGTTTGAATTCTGCTTTCCCGGTCAGTATCTGGGCAATTTTGTCAAATGAATCAGAAACGGCATGCTTGTGATCTGCCTCAGAAATCATCTGCCCATTGTTGGCAGCAGTTCCAAACAGTGCAGGTTCAAATGGAATTATTGCAAGGGGCTGAAGGTCCAATGGTGCGATGAAATCATTGACATTAATCTCAGGTCGTTTGGGTACTCCAACCTGGTTGAGAATCAGTTTCGGCTTTGCATCGTTGGGACGCAATTCAATCAGCTTATCCACCAGGTTTTTCGTGTTGCGTAAATTAGTCAGGTCCGGGCAGGCTGTGATTACAACTTCATCAGCACCAGTGAGAATATCCATCGTCCAGGAATTCCACTGTTGTGGCAAGTCGATGATAACATAGGGCACACCACGTTGTGCCACATCGATTACCTGACTGAAGGCTTTTTTGTCAAAATCATAGGCTCGATCCAAAGTGGAAGGCGCAGCCAGTAGCCGCAAATGTTCTGCACATTTGGAAAGCAACCGATCGAGCAGGATTTCATCAACACGATCAGCTGAAAATACAGCCTCCGCAATACCCTGTGCCGGGTCCTGATCGAGATTAATATTAGCGGTTCCAAATGCCAGGTCCGTATCCGCCAATACGACATCAGTCTGATAGGTGCTTGAAACTGCCCAGGCAATATTGTGACAGATTGTCGAAGAGCCGTTTCCACCCTTCGCACCAATAAACGCAATAGTGCGCCCTAATACCGCACTTTCCGGACTAACATAAATATTGGTAATCACCGCCATGAAATCGGCCATGGAAACAGGCGCTACGAGATATTCCGATATGCCTTTGCTGATTAGATCACGATACATCACAATATCATTTAGCACACCTATGATCACAACCTTGGTTTCTGAATCGCAGACATCAGAAAGCAGCCCCAACTCATTGATCAGTTCAGAGCCTGAATTTTTTGTCTCAACAACAATCAAATTCGGTGTCGGTGCATTCGAATAGAAATCAACTGCCGCTGCAATGCCGCCCATATGGACTTTCACATGGGCCTTTGCCATCCGACGATCCTGAGCAGTCATCTCCAGAGTGCGCGAAACCGATTCTGTTTCACAAAATGCCTGAATGGTAACCCGTGGTACCGGTCGAATGTCTTCCAATTGTTCAATTTCACCGCCAAGATTACCTGCTTGCGGATTTGCACTTGTATTTTCATTCTGATCATGAGCGAGACTAGACATTACCACTATCCTGTTGCTGCCGATATTTAAGCTCTGGTTCGGCTCTCAAACCAAATTATGACTATCGGTACTTGTGTTAAAATTGGTCCGGCAAGCTTGAACTGCCGTTTTCTCGCCAATTCGTGATTACTGTATCTCGCCGGGTTGCATCGATTGTTGATTCACCACGCGGACCGATTAAGTCGGCCGGATTTGCAATAATCTTTGCCAGATTGTTTTGTGTAGCACAGCCAAAATTACTGTATTGGCGATTTTCGGAATTGCCGGCGATATTTTCATTCCAGACGCCGCACTGCCCAACATTCGCAGCCAGGGCCAGGAATGAAATTCGAATCGGTGCTGAATTACTGTGATCCCCCGCATGATAACTGACAACAGCAATCTGTGAGCGGTTAATACCCTCATCGATTAAGGCAGTGACAACCTGTGCTGAAATCCGCCTGGCAGCAGCCTCATTAGCCGACTGGGAAGGTACCATGACTTGCATGGACCTGCCGCCTGTTCTGCGGAACCGACTGGCGAAATCACTGACAACATTGCGATCACGAAACGAAAGCTCACGCATATTGCCACTGATCGGGATATCCTCGACAGTTTCACTTTCCGATACAACGATCGGGTGCCTTGATCGATAATCATCAGGCGTTGTACCGACCACCATTTTGTCCTTCCCAGCACTGGCACATCCGGTAACCAGTGCGGCAGCGAGTAAACTGACTATAGTCATTGAGCGAGAAGGGATTTTGCTCGAATGCGTTTCGCTGATTGATACTCTAAACATCTTGATATTCTCCAATAAGGTCAATCACTTATAAATGAATCCAACTTTGCCGTGATAACGACCCACTGGTGGATTGCTATCAACACTTCCGTAAATGCGATTTACCTGCCCAAGGAATATTCCCGCCGCATCAGATGGGGGAACGAAATTATCATCCGGACGGGCAAGTTTTTGACGGGCAACCGGGCGAACCAGGTAAGGGGTAACAATGATTACCAGCTCGGTTTCATAACGTTCAAATTCACGACTGCCAAACAATGCACCAAGCACAGGTATCTTACGCAATCCCGGAAATCCGGAAATCGACTGGCGTACATCGTCCTTTACCAACCCGGCAATAACCATCGAACCGCCGGAGGGCAATTCTACCGTTGTATCGGCTTCACGCCGGCGAATTGAAACCAGGGGCGCAGACGATACAGAGCCGCGGGGTATGTTGTAGGATCCTTCTGAAGTGGGCTCTGAAACCTCTGTTTTGATCTTCAAGGAAATGCGACCTGGTGCCAGAACTGTGGGAGTGAATGTCAGACCAACACCATATTCCACCTGACGTGATTCATAGGTTATCCCGTCCTCAGATTCGGTTTTACCATCGGAGACGGAATATTCTCCGCCGACCCTAAATGATGCCGTTTCACCTGAAATGGCAGTCAGCGTCGGCTCAGCGAGAGTACGCATAACTCCTGCCTGATCCATAGCATCAATCAACGCTTCAATGTGGTCTCCCACACCGCCATGGTCATACCTACCGGAAAAGCCGGTACTTGAAATAGCCTTGTTTAGCACATTGGTGTAATCACCGACGGCGCCAGCGACGATACCTCCAAATGCTCCCTGAGCTGACAAATTAATACCAAGCTGTTTGACGATAGTGCGTTGAATTTCCGCAATAGTGACCTTCAGATAGACCTGGTCTTCGGCCTCGATTTGCAAGAGATTAACAATCTGACTGGTCTGTCTGTCGCTATCATCGTCAAATATTATAGTTGTACCACTATCGGATGATTCAGTTGTGTTATCAAACTGATTGGTTGTCGCTTCACCACCGGTGACAAAAATTCTTGCCAGTTCAACCACCCTGGTGGCCGCTTGCGGAGTGGGAACGGTACCTGTCAAAATCACGTTATCATTGATCATTTCAACTTTAACATTGGACCCTGGCACATATTTTCTGATGTTTTCTTCAACACCAACGATATCGCGTTCGATTGCCAGGTCGAGAGACAAAATTTGCCGACCGGCAGCATCAAATACAAAGATATTGGTTTCACCGACTTCTTTTGCAAATACATACAAACGTCGCGAAGTGCGGGTGATGGCATCAGCAACACGCGGATTGGCTACCATTATGTCATGGGCGTCAGCAGGCAAATCAACAACCATCGATTTGTTCCAGCCCAGTTTTACTCTCTGGGATGCACCAACCCGGTTCACTTTGAGATAATTCTTGGCATGTGCTGTGCTTGAAAATACAGCAAATGAAACTGGCCCTTTTGAATTGACCAAAAATGGTTGTGCCACGACCGCCGATATTGCGAAAGTTGCCAAAGCAAGTGTTTTACTTAACCTGGAACGCATGCATCCTACTCCTGGTTGACTAATTTGGGAAAAAAATTCAGGTTTAATAGTCAACATCTCAATTACCTGTATTTGTATCTTTGACGTGGCCAAACCGGATCATCCGCACTTTTCCGTTGCGGTCACCGTTTATCAAATGGTCAGCATTTTTAGTTTCCTGATCTTTGGTATCTTCCAGCGATCTCAGCGATAAAGTGAGTCTGTCGGCCATTTGCTGGGCAACGGTCAGAATCTCAGTCTGACGTGGATCAAGCTGTAGTGTTGCCGTTGAGCCAACTACCACCGCTTCGCCGTCTTTTTCTTCAATTGTCTGATCGATCGCCAGAACTCTGACGTTTTGTAAAATAGTTTCCGTTACATATGTTTCGCCGGTGTCAAATTGCTCTCTGCGTGTCATAATCACATCGACCCGGTCATTTGGCAGAATAAACCCGCCGGCACTCGTATCGGTGGAAATTGAGGTAGCGATAGCCCTTTGACCAGCAGGTAACATTGCCGACATATACCCACTGTCTGACTTTATTAATTTGCCGTCACGGATGGGCTCTCCTTCAAAAAAGGCAGAACGAACGATCGAACCAGCAATCGCGTCATCAATGCTCCTGTTTCCTGATTTAACAATATAGGCGTTGGCAACAACCTCCTCAGGCCATTTTTGCCAACGCACCATCGATGCATCGAGCCTGGTTCCAAGGACAATATCTTTCTTTGCAACCAAAATCTCAGTAAGTTCAATTTTTGGCT
>JAAEMP010000283.1 GCA_024225445.1 Hyphomicrobiales bacterium
AAATTCATGTCTAGGTATCATTTTTAGAATTTGTGAGAACACAGTGTTATGATGAGCCATGGCTTGAATCTCCTTGTTATTACGCTGTTTGTTCGCACTTTCATTGTAACAACCTGTTGGGATTTAAGCCTTTTTTATTTATGTTAAGTGGGACAGCAGTGGGTCAGACCCCATTGATATTATTTTGATCTCTGCTCTCTGACCCGGTTTTTTCTTGATTTTTCTTTACTCGGTTTTTCTTCCCGGTAACGTTGCTGATAAGAATATTTTCATTCCTTCATTAAAATCATTATTGAGCTTTTCCTCATCAAGAATCTCACCTTTCCCATGAACTTTGTCTTTCAACAATTGAAAACAAGTCTCTACTCCTTTGTTAATATATTTTCTCAGCTCATTATCATTTTTATCCTGCCAATTCTCTTGAGAAATGGTGAAATCGATCGTATAAATACTTTTACCCCTGACTTTCTTTAAATACTCAGGTCCTTCCGAGTCAAAATCTCTAACCTTTCCACTAACACGAAAAATAATTGAAAGATAATCCAATTCTTTGAAATACCCTATCTTTTTCTCATCCTTATAGAATATTTCATTCAACAACAAATGGTATGGACCAATCACTTTATCTGAATTGCTGCATCCCATTTGAGCACTAAACTGGATCATACTCATTCACTCATCTCCTTATTACACTCTTCTCTTTACTTTCACTTTTTACTCATATGAGGCGGCACATAGTCAGGATCATAATTCTTATGTGATGGGTCACGCTTACCTGCCCAAGGTTCTTTGTTTTGCGGACCTGGCTTTCTTTCAACCATAAATCGCTCTATTTCTGCCGCGCGAACCCTCGGGCGGTTTCCTATTGGTACAGCTTTACCACCATCTAACTCTTGTTGTGTATATCTTGTAGCTGAATCTTTAGAAATACCTATTTTTTCATTATTTCCATCGGCATCTCTTTTAATGTATATCTCTGTTTGTTCCCTGTTTAAGGTATTCCCATGCTCCGATGGCGAATTTACTGGCTCTTGTTTATCATTTTTACCGATTGTGTAGTATCCACCACTCTCCCGTTTATATATCGGCAATCCATCAGCTGTTGTAGCGCCAGTATCAGTTGCCCTACCTCCACCAGGGCCAGTTATACTACCATCGAAATTTCTTGTATAGCTTTCGGGCAATCCTTTTCCTGCATTACCGCTCCTATCACCCTCCCCCCCAGCAAACTTCCACTCTTGCTGCTGCTCTGCCAACCTCCTGGCCGCATCATCAATCTTACCCGTCGTATACTCTACCCCAGACTTGACTAATTTTCCTGCACCGGCCACCTCAACAATAGTCCCTGCGACTCGACCCGCAGCGATGACCTGTTGTGCAGTGACGGCATCATCACGGCCATAAAATGCTTTCAGATCTTCGCTGCCATTGAATGCAACGTCAGCACTATCAACCAGGGCTTCCCCTTTATCTACCACGTAGTCTTTGGCCGATTCAGCCCCTTGCTTTGTTGACTCCCAAGGATGATCAATGAACTGTTCAACACCCTCCCCGGCACTTTTCAGTGCTGATCTTCCTCCTTCAACTACATCATCCAGCGTAGTGCTTTCTGCTAATTGCTTCAGCTGTTCATATTTTGCCTCACTCTCCTGTTTTAGCCCATCCATTGCACTGCGGGTAATTCCCGATTGGGCGTATTTTTGGTAGAAAGCGATAGCACTTTCACGGTCGGAACGGTCCGTTAGATATTTTCCCGGCCGCAGGTAGTCATCGCTTTGTGTTGTGAAAAGCCGTTGCTCCTGCTGGTCTTCGTTGATGAAGGTTCCTTGATTGCCGCCAAGAAATTCTTTTGCACTGGCATCATCTTCCCCGGACAGATAAAGACTCCACTGAAAGTCGACATCCTTAAGTGATTGCTGGGCCAGTCTGCCTTTGGCCACCTCGACGGTGATTTGCTCGCTATCTGCAAATGATTGGGCATTCTCCTCAATCCACTGTATCTCCCGCTCATGCAACTGCCGATTAAACTGCTCTCCATTGAGAGCGATCTGCCCACCTTCCTGTCCACCTATGACGGTACCGACACTGACGGCGACAAGCTCCCGCGTGGCGTTACTCTGGTCTGCAGTAAGAGGGGTAATGAGCTCCGACACGGCGGCACTGGCGGCCCCTTTGGCGATATCTCCCCCGCTGATGGCGGCGATGGTGGCGCCAGCGGCGGCATGAGCAATGGACTTGGCCCAGCCCCCGTCTTTCCAGGCGGTATCGCCTTTATCAAGATATTTTATGGCGCCCAGGTCTCCAACAAATTTGAACGCCTGTGCACTCGCCTGATTAACAGCAAAGGATCGCAGCTGATTTTCAAGCGCATCGTCCAGATCCTGGCCGTAGACCAGGGTGTCTATGGCAACACCGCTACCGATCTGGTAGGCGGCCTGGTTGATAGTGCTGGAGAAGGCCGTGTCACTGGAGAGCAGATCGAGACTGCCACCGGCGTATTTACTGGCACCGGCTGTTACCATAGCCAGTGCCAGATTTTGAACACTGGCGGATGATCCCAGCTCATCCAGGACGGCACCCAGATCGCCCCGGTTGTTGATCA
>JAAEMP010000284.1 GCA_024225445.1 Hyphomicrobiales bacterium
AACTGCAATGTGTTCGTTGACGGTAAAGCCTATGTCGGCAAGTGTGAGGAACTCACCTTGCCTAAGCTTTCACTGAAGACTGAAGAATTCCGCGGTGGCGGTATGGATGCTGCCATAGAAATTGACATGGGTATGGAAAAGCTGGAAGCGAGCTTTGATATCAATGGCTACGACGCTGAAGTTCTGCAACTTTATGGCATCTATGATAACAACAAAGTACCCTTGCGCTTTAGAGGTGCTCAACGTCAGGCCGATGGCTCCATAAAAGCCGTCGACATTGAGATGACCGGGATGCTTAAAGAAGTCGATATGGGTAACTGGAAAGCTGGTGAACGTGCCAAAACTAAGTATACCATGAACCTCAACTACTACAAATTCTCACTCGATAGCACAGTTATTTATGAAATCGACATCATGAATAATATCCGCAAAATCAACGGTAACGATCAATTGACCGAAGTGCGTAATGCACTTGGCATGTGAGGTTAATTATGGAAAAGCTTACTCTTGACTATCCGTTTGATGTAAACGGTCAAACTGTGTTGGAGCTGGATATACGCCGTCCTACGGTCGGCGACTATCTGGCGATGGATAAAATGGCTGGCAGTGACGCTGAAAAGGAGCTTAAACTCATGGCTTCATTGTGTCAGCAGTCGCCAGAAGACCTGATGAATTTAGACATGGGAGATTACCTCAAGTTACAGGAAAAACTTAAATCTTTTTCTTCATGAGCCCCCGGCAGGCTCGGGAGGGTTGCATAGCGTTGGCTAGTCATACGGGCTGGCAGCTCTCCGAGCTCTTAAGCATGACCGGGGAAGATTTTGTACAATGGTTGGAAG
>JAAEMP010000285.1 GCA_024225445.1 Hyphomicrobiales bacterium
GACTTCGATTTCCAGTTTGATCAGCTCCAGCGCCTTTTCCGCCGTCTCGGCATCCACAGCTGCGACCGCTGCAACCGGTTCACCCCGGTAGCGTACCTTGTCCCTTGCCATCGGATATTCATTCATTGCAATCGGGATGACACCGTAGGTATGAGCACAATCGCCTCCGGTGACAATTGCCACCACCCCATCAAGCGCTGCCGCAAGGGAAGTGTCGATATCAATGATGCGGCCATGACTGACCGGGCTGCGCAAAATGCGACCGACCAGGCAATCTGCAGTTTCCATATCTGCAGTATATACAGCTTTGCCGGTAACCTTCTCAATGCCATCGATAAGAGGCAAGGGCTTGCCAGCAGCATGATTTTTTTTCTGCTTGCTCATGACATTGCCTCAGCTGCGGTCTTGACGGATTCAATGATTTTTACATAACCGGTGCAACGGCAAAGGTTGCCTCCCAGTGCCGTTTTGATTTGATCCTCATCGGGGTTGGGATTTTGCCGTAATAATCCCTCGGCCGCCATTATCATACCCGGGGTGCAAAATCCGCACTGGGCGCCCAGTTTTTCATGAAAAGAACGTTGCAAGGCAGACAGGTGACCGTTTTTTGCCTGGCCTTCAATGGTTTCAATCTCACTCCCGTCACACGTTGCAGCGAGAGTTATACAGGAAAGACGAGGTCGGCCCTTTACCAGCACTGTGCAAGCCCCGCATTCGCCGCCATCACAACCTTTTTTTGTTCCCGTCAGTTGCTTGATATCGCGCAGGTAGTCGATCAGTAACATATTGTCATCAACCGCATCTTCACATTGCTTGTCATTCACCCTGAGGTTGATGATTCTTTTCATTAACGACCTCGTTTTTAACGGTTTGCAAATTAAATAATTATTCAAGTACCATTATACCGTTTTTTATGCCAAGGTATAGAGTACGGAGGGATATTTTATACGTTTTCGCCTTTGCTACAGAGTTAAACGTATCAGGTTTTCCACAAACTACAGTAGCACCGCACCTGGATTAAGGGTACAAAACGTCGATGGACAAACAGACAGAAACAACATCACAGAGCCACCAGATTAATGTTCGCCGAGTGCGTCAGGGCGATCTTGATCATGTGGCTGATCTCGATGAGCGTGTCACCAAAATAGCTAAAACCGAATACTGGAATGACATCTTCGAACGCTATGCCAAACGTCGGGTCAAGGAACGGTTTTTTCTGGTTGCGGAAGCCACGGATGATTCATCAGAACAGCCCTTGCTGGGATATATAGTAGGAGAGGTACGCACCTGGGAGTTTGGCTCAGAACCTTGCGGCTGGGTGTTTGCTTTTTCAGTAGAGCCTGGCACACGGTTGCAGGGCATCGGTGAAAAACTGTTTGGGGCTATTTCGCAGAAGTTTAGGCAAACAGGTATTAATACCATGCGGACCATGGTGCCACGGCAAAATCAGTTGCACATGGCTTTTTTCCGCAGTGAAGGTATGGTTGCAGGTCCTTATATTCAACTTGAAAAGGACCTGAATGAATAGTTGAGATGTTGTATCAAAACACTGCAAGTGAGATTATATGAAACTACAAACTTCAAGCCGACTGGCAATTTTTGCATTGATAGAACTTGCAGCCGATCCCGATCGACAGGTGTCAGTTTCCGAAATTGGCCAGAAATATAACGTTTCATCACATCATTTGGCGAAAGTTATGCATACTCTGGGCCGAGCCGGGCTAGTGCGTTCAATTCGTGGTGTTGGTGGTGGTTACAGCTTTAGCGGCAATGCGAAACGTACCACATTGTTTGATGTCATCATGTTGTTTGAAGATGCCGATTCCAGCGAATATACTCCCGAAGGCTCGCAGGATGCCACCCTGGCCGAATGGGCTTTGGGTCAGGTGTTGTTCGAAATCAACGATATCGCCAAGGCAACACTTGAATCTATTACAATTTCCACCATGCTCAAACAGATGGGGCGCCGCCAATCGACATTAGCGGCATCAGGCATGAAAGATGCAAGCGAAAGCGCCGTTCAGTAACAAATGACCCAGAATAAACCGGAAGTGCCCTAGTCCTGACTGGTATTGTAATACGCTTCAGGAAGGGACAACAGCCGTTGCTTCCAACTCAATTTTTCCCGGATGATCAAGTAGGTCGGATACAAAGATCATGCTCATCGCGGGAAAATGTTTGCCCATCAGATTGCGCCAGATTTTACCGAGTTGCGGTCGAACGGCAAGATATTCGGGCTTGTTGGTGCAAAATGCGGTCATACGGCAAATATGGTGCGGTTCGCCGCCGCCACTGGCTACAACTGCCAGTACATTTTTTAGCGCCTGTTCAAATTGCGGTACAAGATCCTCACTTTCAAAGACCTGTTGTTCGTTCCACCCCACTTGTCCGGCAACAAAGACCAGATTGCCGTTGGGCACCATGATGCCGTTTGAGTAGCCAACAGGTGGCGCCCAGCCGGCTGGATGAAGTGTTTGCATAATATTTTTCCTTCGTGCACAATCAAAATTGGTATTATGGTACTGTATTACGTTATAATGATGAATGGAGAGGAAAGTAAAGTCCATGTCCGGACCAAAGACCTATAATGCGGTCAGCGAATTCGTCGATGGTAACGTGGAAAGGGGTTTTGGCGAGAAATCGGCATTCATAGATCCTCAGCGGTGTTTGACCTATCATGATCTGCAATCAGCCACCAGAAAAATGGCGACGGTTCTTGCCTCCCTGCACATTGCCCGCAAATCACGCATTGCCATGTTGATGTTCGACACCGTGGATTTCCCTATTGTTTTCTGGGGCTCCCAGCGGGCCGGTATTGTTCCAGTTTGCCTCAACACATTGCTTACAAGTGACCAGTATCAGTATCTGCTTTCAGACAGCGGCGTGGAGGCATTGTTCGTTTCTGTCGAGTTGTTGCCGGCAGTAGTCCCCATTCTAGAACATTGTGATGCTTTGCGTCATATTGTCGTTGTTGGTGAGGGGGAACATCAATATCCGAAGTTTCAGGATTTACTGAATCAGGCAAGCAGCAATTTTCAGACAGTCGCGACCAGCCCGGATGATATCGCATTCTGGATATATTCATCTGGTTCAACTGGTGATCCCAAGGGTGTCATGCACAAGCACTCCAGTCTGTCTTATGTGGCAAGGACATTCGGTAGAGGCGTATTGGGAATACGCAGTGATGATGTTTGTTTTGCTGCTGCAAAGTTGTTTTTTTCCTACGCAATGGGTTCAGCCATTGCGATCCCGATGTCGGTCGGTGCGACTGCCATATTGATGCCTGGGCGGCCAACTCCGCATTCAATTTTGGCGACACTCAGCCGGTTTAATCCGAGTCTGTTTTTTGGTGTACCAACACTTTATGCGGCGATGCTGGCCGATCCCGTTTGCAAGCCGGAAAATGCTTCGAAGAAATTGCGTCTGTGCATATCGGCAGGTGAAGCCTTGCCGGGAGATTTGGGCCGAAACTGGAAAAGACGCATGGGTGTTGATGTTGTTGACGGGGTTGGTTCGACCGAGATGCTCAACGCCTTTTTGTCCAACCGACCCGGAGAAGTGCAATATGGTTGTTCTGGTCGGGAATTTGATGGCTACCGGCTACGCCTGGTCAATGAGGAAGGTGAGGAGGTAGGGACTGATACGATAGGTGAATTACTGGTCTGTGGAGGATCAGCTGCAGTGGGTTACTGGAACAAACCTGAAAAAACCCGGGCGACATTTGTCGGCGATTGGGTCCATACCAGCGACAAATATTGGCGGGATAAAGAAGGATATTACCATTATTGTGGCCGCACCAATGATATGATCAAGGTAAGCGGGCGCTGGGTTTCACCATTTGAAGTGGAGGAGGCTCTGAGTTCTCATCCTGCAGTATTAGAAGCAGCTGTCGTGGCAAAAAAGGATGATAAAGGGCTAATCAAACCAAAGGCCTTTGTTGTCCTTAGCCCGTCCTGCCAGCAGACCGGTTTGTTCGAGGTGCTTAAACAGCACGTAAAAACCTCAATAGGCATGTGGAAATATCCACGCTGGATTGAATTTGTAGAAGAGCTTCCCAAAACCGCAAGCGGCAAAATACAGCGCTACAAATTGCGTGAGTAGTGGATCGGTGAACATCGTTCCGATTGCTGGAAGGCTTGATGATTTCCATCACCAGAAAATATATCAAGCCCATAATTGCCAACCGGCTCGAACAGAATAATCAGGTAAACTGCATTATCACTACACGGTAGAAGAAACCATATCTGTTACAAAAATCGTTAGTATTTTTCTTGGAAAATAAAACCATTTCAGTGCTTTATCGATAATTTTAGTAATGTGGTATTAAATTACTTGTTTGAATTAATGTCTCATATATACTCGCTGTTATCAGCGGTTTGTCTGTGTTTTTTTTGTTAAGGTACATGTAAAGCTCACTCGGGAGGTCAGGGCGGTGTGCACCAGATCGGTTCGGCAAAAAATAGGCACAGCAAATATTGGTTGTTAAGCAGTTTGTGACTTGAAATTGTTTTGACGCCAATTCTTGCGTCACATAATTAACATAAGGGAAAAAGTGATATGAATAAGAAATTTGGAATAATCACAAGCGCATTCACATTTGCATTTGCAGTTTTGGGCGCGGCAACGCCGACATTATCACAAGAAGTGACGCTGAGCGGAGCCAGCTGTTTTCCGATCGGATCACCTGTCAGTAAGGCGTTTGAAAAAGTTGTTGACGAGATCAACATGGAAGGCAAGGGGATAGTCCAAATTGATCTCAAAGGTGGCGCGCCAGCGATTGGCAGCCCATTCACCCTTGTCCAGAAGATGGCCAAGGGTGCCTATGATTTGGTTGGCTGCACAGAAGGCTTTTTTGGAAATGTCTTTGCCGAAGCTGCTGTTCTTCGCTTCTCTGAATTGCCTTTCTCAACCTTGCGGAAGAATGGTGGACTCAAATACGCCTCAGAACTGATGGCCAAAAAAGGCATCCATTATGTTGGCCGTTATTTCGACTTTGGGCCGTTTCACCTGTATCTGACCAAAAAGATTGACAAGCCTGACCTGACAGGACTCAATTTGCGTGTGGTGCCGATTTACACAGCATTCTTCAAGGCATTGGGAGCAACTGTCCAGACCTCCAACCCGGCCCAAGTTTATACCTATCTGGAAAACGGTACCATTCAGGGCTATGGCTGGTCGTCCACCGGTCTGGTACCGGCATGGATCCCATTGACAAAATATCGTGTCGAACCAGGATTTTATTCGGCAGCCCTGCATATGCTTTTGAATGAGCGCAAATGGAACACGCTGACGGATGAACAAAAGGCTGTTATCAACAAGGTTACCCTCAAGGCGGAAGCTGAATCGGATCCAAGCAACCCGAAATATCAGGAGATGGTAAATTCATACAGGGCTATGCTTGAATCCAAGG
This sequence comes from Hyphomicrobiales bacterium, assembly GCA_024225445.1. Taxonomy (GTDB): domain Bacteria; phylum Pseudomonadota; class Alphaproteobacteria; order Rhizobiales; family Rhizobiaceae; genus JAAEMP01. The sequence continues at coordinate 5,411 of JAAEMP010000285.1, forward strand.
ATATGACAATGATCAGATTTTCAGAAGAAGAAACCGAGAAATGGTCTGCCACCGCAAAGAAAGCCGGTTGGGATGAATTGCTGGAACGCAGCCCGGAACACGGTCCAAAGCTGATGAAACTTTTCACCAAATAGCCAATAACCACGAAACTTGTCGTGGATTACAACTTTGCCTCAGGTAAATTGTAATCCACAACGTTTCAATTGAGCCAACAAGCCCTAACGCTGGCAGCAAGACCAAAATGGAGGAGGCTTTGCTTAATATGGTTAAATTGATCGACATGCTTGAATTGTACTTCAACCGGCTTGTCGCTTTTCTAATCGGCCTGGTGGCAGCTTCCATTGGCCTGTTTGCTATCCTGATCCCGGTCAATCTGATTATGGTCAAAATGCAATGGGGTTCCTTATGGTGGCTCAATGAATCGGCTGAATACACTCTTTATTTTGGTGTTTTTATTGGTGCCCCCTGGGTATTGCAGCAGGGTGCGCATGTGCGCGTCGATGTTATCAATGCTCTTATATCGCAAAAATCCGCCATCCGCCTGGAACGCTTAGTAGACATCATCGGTTTTACTTTGTGCGTATGTCTTTGTATCTACGGCCTGCGCGCCATGATGATGGAATGGGAAGACGGCACAATGCCTGACAAAACCGTTTCCATTGCCAACTGGATCATACTGGTTTTCTTTGCATTCTCATTTTTCATGCTGGCATTGGAGTTTCTGTTTCGCCTGCGGCGGGCGCAGGCGATCGTTGAAGATGACGGCAAGCTCTCTACCAAGGCAGGGTTTTAGCCGGTGGAATGGTATTACGCATTAATTCTGCTGCTTGGCACCGTTTGCCTATTGATGTTTATGGGGTTACCGGTGGCACTGGCTTTTTTTACTGCCAATGTACTTGGTACATTTCTTTTTATCTCCGGCGACATTGGCCTTGTATTTATGCCCATGGAGTTTCATAGCGCAATCAAATTCTCATTTATTCCCATTGCGCTTTTCCTGCTGATGGGCGAAATCCTTTTGCAGACCGGCGTGGCATTCAAGGCAATCGGTGCCATTGACAGGATGATTGCCCGCGTACCCGGCAGGCTGTCAGTGGTTTCTGTCATCGGTGGTACGGTGTTTTCATCCCTTTCAGGATCAACAATTGCCAATACCGCCATTCTCGGTTCGGTGCTGCTACCCGATATGATGAAGCGTGGCTACAAGCCAGCAATCGCCATGGGTCCTATTATGGCGGTTGGTGGTATTGCCATGCTCATTCCCCCTTCCGCTCTTGCCGTACTGCTCGCCAGCCTGGCGGAACAATCGGTCGCCCAACTTTTGATTGCCGGAATCGTGCCTGGTGTTTTGATGGCTGTGCTTTTCTTTGCCTATGTCATCGGCAGGTGCATGCTTGATCCAACATTGGCCCCTGCCTACGAGCCCGACGAGGAGGGGCTTAACGAACCGTTGACCCTTGAAATAAATTGGCGTGGGCGTCAATTATGGCGTTCAAGCTATAATGGTCCCATGAAGCGTATATTCAACCGTTTGTTGCCGTTCTTCCTCTACATCCTGCCATTGGGTATTATTTTTGTGGTTGTTGTGGGTAGCATCTTTTTTAAGGTTGCCGCCCCGACGGAAGCCGCTGCAATGGGTGCGCTTGCTGCTCTTGCAGCGTGTTATTTCTTCCGCTTGTTCAACCACACGATCAGGATATCGGGTATCGAAGGGGCTGAATTTGGCTTCCGCGAAATCTGGAAGGCTCTGATTGAAACCGCCAAGATTAACACGATGATCCTGTTCATTATTGCCGGTTCGCTGGTGTTTTCCCAGGCGTTGGCAAATTCCGGCGCGACAGATGGCTTGTTGCAGCAAGTCGTCCTGCTCAATTTCAGTTCGCTCGGAATAGTGATTATCATGATGGCCATATTGTTGTTTTTGGGAGCCTTTATGGATCAGGTAAGCATGCTGTTGCTAACGCTGCCATTCTTTCTGCTCGGATCCTCATCGCTGCAAGCCGTCTATGATATTGATGTCATCTGGTTGATGGTGCTGATGTTGATTACGATGGAAATCAGCCTGTTAACGCCACCTTTTGGCTTGCTACTTTATGTGATGAAGGGGGTTGCGCCTTTTGATGTGAGCCTTGGTCAGATTGTACGCTCAGCATTGCCTTTCATCCTGATCGAGTTGGCGGTGCTGATATTGCTGATTGTCTTTCCAGAGGTGGCGACATGGCTACCTGAGCAGGTAAATTTGGTCTCAGACCGATAAACAGGATTAACCCATGACCAACGTCCAAAATCGACAAATTGAACTAGCATCGCCCAGCGTAGAGCGGGAAGATCTGGCTGACGGCGCCTTTCTGCTTCGTTCTACCCAATCCCTGGAACCCTACGCGGATAATTTGTGTGTGTTTATTGAGCATTGGGCGTGTGAGATACCAGACAGGGTGTTTTTAGGTGAACGTGATGCTGGCGGTGAGTGGGTAACGGTAAACTATCGCACCGCACGCAAACAGATCCGATCGATTGCACAAAGCCTGATTGATCGTGGTCTTACTTCGGATGATCCGGTGATGATCCTTTCTGACAATTCGATTGCTCACGGTTTGCTGTCGCTTGGGGCCATGTATGCCGGCATACCGGCGGTACCTGTTTCGCCTGCCTATTCGTTGATATCTCAGGATTTTGCCAAGCTAAGACACATTTTTTCCACCATTCAGCCAAAAATCATATTTGTCAAAAATGGTTCAATGTTTACCAGGGCTCTTTTGGCACTTGGCTTGAAAGATGTGGAAATTGTTGTAGCCGGTGATGCTCCTGACAATCTGCAAACAACACCATTCTCTGATTTAACCTCAACTGTTGTCACGAATGATGTAGATCAGGCTTTGCGTGGTGTTGGACCCGATACAATTGCCAAGATTCTTTTTACTTCCGGTTCTACAGGTTTGCCCAAAGGTGTATTGAACACTCACCGCATGCTGTGTTCCAACCAGCAGGCAATTGCCCAAATGTGGCCGTTCATTGAAAAGCAGCCGCCGGTACTTGTCGACTGGTTGCCGTGGAACCACACCTTTGGCGGCAACCACGATTTCAATTTGATACTGCGCAATGGCGGTTCATTTTATATCGATGGAGGCAAACCTGCCCCTGGTATTGTTGAAAAAACCATCGCCAATTTGAGAGATATCGCTCCCAGCCTGTACTTCAATGTACCACGTGGATATGAGGTTATCCTGCCCTATCTGGAAGCAGACGAAAAACTTCGTGATCATTTCTTTTCCAAACTCGATCTCATTTTCTATGCGGGCGCAGCTTTACCGCAGAATCTGTGGACAAGGCTTGAACAGCTGTCGATAGCAGCACGCGGCGAGAAAACCTTCATGACATCTGCCTGGGGTTCAACCGAGACCTCACCACTCGCCACCAGTGCTCATTTTCCTCTCGATCGTGCGGGTGTCATCGGAGTTCCGGCACCTGGAACAGAAATCAAGATGGTACCCAATGGCGGCAAGCTGGAAATGCGAATTCGCGGCCCAAATGTTACCCCCGGGTATTTTCGAAGGGAAGATTTGACAAAAGATGCGTTTGACGAGGACGGGTTTTACAAGATCGGTGACGCCGGGCGGCTGCAGGATGAAAACAATCCGGCAAAAGGCATCGTGTTTGACGGTCGGGTCGCTGAGGATTTCAAACTGCTCTCAGGCACGTGGGTAAACAGCAGTCAAATCCGGATTTCCTGCGTTTCAGCAGGCGCGCCGATCATTCAGGATGCGGTGGTTACCGGGCATGATCGCGATGAAGTCGGATTACTGGTATTTGCCAATGCTGCCGGGTGTGCAAAAGTAGCGGGTAGGGATGTTGGCACCTCCATTGGTGAATTGATCGCTGATGCCAAAGTGCGACAGACATTATCCGCCAAAATAAGCGAATATAACAAGGACCATCCGACCTCATCCACCCGAATTGCCAGAATAATATTAATGGCTGCACCACCCAATATCGATGCCAATGAAATCACCGACAAGGGCTACGTCAACCAGCGTGCCGTGCTCGAGCACCGTGCGGATCAGGTGGAGATTTTGTATTCTGATGATGAAAGAGTGTTGATTATCGAGTAACATGAAAGCCTAGCAGGCAACTGTTCAAGAATTCCTGATGGCTTTGATTTGGCTCATTTTGTCCGAAATCTAGCTTTCTTTTGCAGCATGGGGGTCTGTTACGGAACGGGGCGAAATCCTGCGCCAAGAAAATTGTCAAGCTCTGTACCAATCGAACTTGCACCAAAATTTACGATATAAACCATCGAAATTGTTTGAGGCGCATTCATCTCAAACAGACAGTGGTTAAATTGGGACAGAGCGAATGACGGCAACGCGGACAAATTACCGTATTCAACTACGTTTGTTATACAATCTGCGACACACCTGCCATCGACACCGTCTGCCGACAGCCGCCATTGCGAAGACTGGTTCTGGTCTTTGATTTCAGGTATTCTAACCCGGGTTCTCGATGGC
>JAAEMP010000286.1 GCA_024225445.1 Hyphomicrobiales bacterium
ATTAGTTTCAGTAGTGACCACTGTTCCTTCATTAGCTTGATCGCAGTCATCTACATTTACCGTTTGATCTGCGCTTCCAATCCAAGAAGTAATAGTCGTTAATTGATATGAACATCCGTTGCCGTTTGTTTCAGTCGTGACAACCGTTCCTTCATTAGCTTGATCACAGTCGTCTACATTTACCGTTTGATCTGCGCTTCCAATCCATGAAGTAATAGTCGTTAATTGATATGAACATCCGTTGCCGTTTGTTTCAGTTGTGACAACCGTTCCTTCATTAGCTTGATCACAGTCATCTACATTTACCGTTTGATCTGCGCTTCCAATCCATGAAGTGATAGTCGTTAATTGATATGAACAGCCGTTGCCATTAGTTTCAGTAGTGACCACTGTTCCTTCATTAGCTTGATCGCAGTCATCTACATTTACCGTTTGATCTGCGCTTCCAATCCAAGAAGTAATAGTCGTTAATTGATATGAACATCCGTTGCCGTTTGTTTCAGTCGTGAC
>JAAEMP010000287.1 GCA_024225445.1 Hyphomicrobiales bacterium
ACGTACCATTCCACCGTTTGTTTGGCGTCCTTGCACCGATATGCAACGTGATGAATTCTATCAATTTTCATGTCTGTGTCCTTTCTGGTTGCTGCCAATGTCAGGTGCGGGCAGAATTGTTCCTGCGCATTCACCAAATCCTATTCTATATCCCTCGCCCTGGGCCCATCCCCTCAGGGTCAGTTTATCACCGTCTTCAATGAAGGTACGTTCTTCGCCGTCCTCAAGTTTGAGTGGTTCCTTGCCACCCCAGCTGATTTCCAGCAGCGAGCCAAAACCGGATTTTTCCGGTCCCGAAATTGTCCCTGAACCAAGCAGGTCTCCGGTATTCATTTTACATCCGCTGGAGGTGTGATGGGCCAGTTGTTGGGCGGCTGAATAATAAAGGTTTGTGTAATTGGTTCGTGAAATAGTGGTTGGTGTGCTGGCAGTTGATGATTGCATCTCGACTTCAAGGTTTATGTCATAGAGCATTGGCCCGGGCTCTTTCAGATAATCCAGCAATGGTTTTTCGCGTTCAGGAGTGGAAACACGAAATGGTTCAAGTGCCAGTCTGGTAATGATCCACGGGCTGATGGAAGTGGCAAACGCTTTGGCCTGAAACGGGCCAAGCGGCTGATATTCCCAGGCCTGAATATCGCGTGCTGACCAGTCATTTAGCAGCACATAACCAAAAATCATTTCATCGGCCTGAGCCACCGTTACCGGTTCGCCCATATTTGATGATACGCCCACAACCGCGCCCATTTCCAGTTCGATATCGAGACGTTTGCAGGGGCCAAAATGCGGCATTTGCGCATCCGGTGCCTTGAGCTGCCCGTTGGGACGATAAACAGGTGTGCCACTGACAACGACGGTGGACGCCCGCCCATTATAACCGATCGGAATATGCAACCAGTTTGGTGGCAGGGCATTTTCAGCGCCGCGAAACATTGTACCGACATTTGTCGCATGTTGCCTTCCGGCATAAAAATCCGTGTATTCGGCAATCCTGAATGGCAGGTGCATGACGGCATTTTCCATTGGTATAATCACCTGTTGGCGTAGTTCGCCATTCTCTCTCAGGGCTGAATTGCCATCTTCTTTCAGCAGTTCGATCAGCGCTGTTCGAACGCGTTTCCAAACCACGTTGCCCAGGCTCATGAAATCATTGAGTTCAGGCTTGTCAAATACCGGTCCAAAATCATCTACGCCTGTTGAGATAAGTCCGCATGTCTCCAGTTTTGCCAGGTCAACAACACATTCACCAATCGCGGTAACGCATCTTCGAACATCTTCGTCGGGGCCTGCTTTCAGGCTGGCGATACCAAACGGTATGTTTTGCACAGGAAAACCGGATTCCGGTTTGTTGGCGCTTTCGATCCAGCTTTTCATCGGGTCACTCCATGGATGACCTAAATTAGTTGCAGTTGAAACTATGTCAAGTTATATTCGATGAATCATGCAATTTTGTTGATAATAGGGTGATATTTTGCCAATCTGTCTGAAGAATTACCAAGCAAGGATATTTTTTCTTGATATTGGTAACATATGAAACTAAAATAGATATATGAAAAACATCAAACGCGAAACTGTTCCCTCTACCTCAGCCAGACAGGAGAAACCAGATGACTTCGACCTGAAGAATTTCTTCCCCTACCTGGTGAGAGTTTATTATCGAGCGGTGAGCGAAGCTGTTTCCAGCGTATACACTGAAAAATTTGGATTATCAGTGTCAGAGTGGCGAACAATGGCTGTTCTGGGCCCACACAATTCAATATCGGCTAGTGAAATTGTCGAACAATCCAGCATGGACAAGGTGGCTGTATCTCGCGCCATCAAAGGATTGCAGGCTAAAGGATTTCTGAAGCGGGACATCGATGGCGATGACCGGAGGCGTGCTGCTTTGCGTTTGACTTTGGAAGGGCGGAATACTTTTGCGAATCTGGTGCCAAAGGTCAAACAGG
>JAAEMP010000288.1 GCA_024225445.1 Hyphomicrobiales bacterium
CACCGTCCCATATCATGACACTTACCAACGGAAAGCCGAGCTTCGTCGTTGCCCGACTTCCCGATTGGGCCTTGAATATTTACGAGGCCGACCTGGAGATTTAGGTATTGAGGTGCTTGTCAATCCTGTCGTGTGGAATTTGACTAAAGGGAGTATTTGTGACGGGTCTAATGAAAAAAAGTTCTGTGAGCATTCTTGAGATCAACACCTTGAGTTGCTAACCTAATCTCATCACTTCAACCAAGGCAAATAATTTGGTGTATTTGGGAACTGTCACCGTTTCTGGCGCTGGCGACCTATTCAGCGGGTATCGTTCTGGATGCACCGATGATCGTCAGAATTGGCGCAATCTTTGGTCTCCTCAGCGCTGTGGCTTTGTTATTTTTGCTGGTTTTGTTGTTAGTAAGTTGAAGAAACCTGAGCGGTGAAGAAAAGGGATTGCAGTAATGGTATGGCAACCGGGGTGGTAAAGTATTGACATCACAGGCGCCCGTAATCACCGTTAACGATCCGAAAACAAGGATTCCACAGCCATGAATGCTACTAAATCAATCGACGATGAGTGCATCGCCATGCTGGGCGATTTGATCGCCTATGACACGACTTCGGTGAAATCAAATCTGCAATTGATCGAACATGTTCAAAATTACCTGAATGATCTTGGTATCGAAAGCCGTCTTACATTCAATAAGGAAAACAACAAGGCCAATCTGTGGGCAACAATCGGCCCCCCGGATAAAGGTGGCGTTGTATTGTCTGGTCATACCGACGTGGTGCCCGTTGCGGATCAGAACTGGACAAGTGACCCTTTTTCCATGGCGCAGCGCGGCGACCGGCTATTCGGGCGCGGGACGTCGGATATGAAGGGATTTGTCGCCTGTGTGATGGCTCATGCAGCAGATATGAAAAGGCGGGATTTGAAAATCCCCCTCCATTTCGCCTTTTCCTATGACGAGGAGGTGGGATGCACAGGCGTGCTCGGGCTGATAGATGATATAACCGACAACCTGCCGCTGCCGATTGCCGTGATTGTCGGTGAACCGACGTCAATGCAGATTATCGGTGGCAACAAGGGTGGCCGCACTCTTCGAACCGAAGTCCACGGTGTTGACGGCCACTCAAGCAGGCCGGAATTGGGAGCCAATGCCATCATGGCTGCGGCTCGAATTATCGGATTTATCGAGAACCTGCAGAACCGCCTGCGCGACAAAGCAGACCCGGATAACGGCTTTGTGCCGCCCTACACGACAATTGATCTTGGCGTGATTTCCGGTGGCACCGCCAACAACGTGATACCCGCCCTGTGCGAATTCAGTTGGGGATTTCGAATGATCCCGACCGACGATGTTGACGCGCTGGAAGCCGAAGTCCTGCAATTCATTGACCGGGAAATCACACCTTCGCTGAAAGCAATTTCGCCAAATGCCAGTGTAATCACAAAAAGGAGTATCGATGTTCCGGCACTATTGCCGGATGAGGGTTCACCTGCCGAGTCCCTGCTCCGTCACCTGACCGGCCTAAATCGGTCCGGCAGAGTTTCCTATGGCACAGAGGCAGGGCACTTTCAAAAGGCCGGTATACCGGGCGTGATCTTCGGTCCCGGCAACATAGAACAGGCCCACCTGCCTGACGAGTACATTGAAGTAGACCAAATGCACCAGTGCAGCGAATTCCTTACCAAACTGACCGACTGGGCGGAAAACGAAGGCATGTAATACCACCTTGCCCGATTAAATTACGGTAATGGTACAGGACGATCCATCCGGCTTCCGAATGAGCCATGGTGGAAGCGTCAAAAAAACTCACCCGGTTACAGGACGCATCCTTGACTAAGGTAATTTCAAAACCTTAAAATGGGAAATGAGAGTAAACTGCCGTTACCGTAATTCTGGAAAAGCAGATGATAAGGATTCCTGAGACTGAACCAGGATCTGATAAAACGAGACACATCATGGATAATGACACTCGCGGCGAAATAGCAGGTTTGGGAAAAAAGTTAGTTATTCTCCTGGGGGCACTTGATGCCACGATGCCATATTGCAAAAGGGTAGGCTTGGAAACAGATATAGACAAAGCTTATGATGAATGGGAAGACTTGGTTGTATAAAAACAAAAATTATTCCCGAAATACTATTTCATCTAATGTCAACGATAACATTATCACAAATGATCTGACTAAATTTGATAGCTATTGCGTCTTTAAAATTTTGGGTGACGAACCCCCATTGACTGTGATCGGGGCCCATTGATTTGTCCGGTTGAATGGTAAAGTGGAAACGTTATTGAAATTCATCCACAATTCCAGTTGCACACGCTACCCAATCCCCTCAAATAAATTCACACTGATATCAAAGGAAATGTACGGTACCAACGGATTTTTCTTGTTAAATGATCTAAAATGGTATTATAGTACTTGAATAAGTATTTCATTAAAATATCCGGCTTATGCAAAGGACAAATGATGGATTTTTCTCGCCGTACAGCGCAGCTTTTGCACGAAGAACACCGTGAAACCATCGCCATGCTGGAGAATCTGGAAAATATGATCGCCAGGGCAAAACGGGCTGAACCCGATGCAAGCGATCCGCAGACCAGAAAAACTCTTGAACAGGTGAAATCAGCTTTCGAACAAGATGTGAGTGGCCATTTTGCCTTTGAAGAAAATGAGCTGTTTACCAGATTGGCGGAATTTGGTGATGTGGCAATCGGGCAGCATCTGACCGAAGAGCACCGGACCATGCTGCCGGTGGCCGAACAGTTGGTATCAAATACCGCCAATGCAATCAATAATGGATTTGACAGTGACAGCTGGATGGAGTTCAAATCTCTTGGCGGCGAACTGATTGAGCGTATGCTGGCTCATATCCAAAAAGAGGAAATGGCGCTTTTGCCGATGCTTGAGGAGTTGCTTGACCCTGAAGCTGATATGGAACTGGCAGAAATTTATTCAATGAACCAGTAAAGAGATAATACCAAAGGAAATTAATATTGACCCATTTGATGACAGAAAATAGCCTGCTGGCAAGGCGCGTGTTGAAGGGCGATACGGGGTATCGTTCGAGAGACGCAACGCAGTCCAGCGGGCGATTTTCTGTCACCAAAGGCCGGATTTCCCCAGGTTTTGAACATCGTTGCGATCAGCTTATGGTATCAGTACCAAGGCGCCAATCGCGCCTTGCCAAAACCTGGGGAAACTCCGGTCAAATGAATCAATATTAACTTCCTTTGGTATTACAGGAGAAAATCATGTCCGGGACTATCAAACC
>JAAEMP010000289.1 GCA_024225445.1 Hyphomicrobiales bacterium
CCATACCCACCGCGGACAGCTTGTGGCGGCTCTGGGTGGCGTCGCTCTGGCTGATATGCAGGAAAATGATATTCTCACTGGCACTCTGCCATTGTTTCATGTGGCAGGGACAATATTTAGCGGGCTAAGTGCCTTTATGGCTGGCCTGGAGTTGATTGTTATGTCACCGGCCGGCCTTCGCAATCCGGCGATGGTCGAAGGATTTTGGCGTATTGTTGCTCAATACAAGGCGACTTTGGTTGGTAGCGTACCCACCGCCGTTGGTGCGGTGCTCGAAATTCCGGTTGATGGTGAGGATATCAGTTGCGTTCGGGCAGGATTTTGTGGTGCTGCCCTGCTACCACCGGCAATTGGCCAACGTTTTCGCCAGGTCACCGGTTGTGGCCTGTTTGAAGTTTATGGAATGACCGAAGCTTCCGGGCTGATTTCCATTGATCCGGTTGCCGGCATAGGCGGTCCGGGGTCCGTTGGCTGGCCGCTACCCTATACAGGGATAAACGTCTCTCGGCTTGATGGTGATGGGCAGTTGGGAGAGGAATGCCAGGCAGGTGAGATTGGCGTGATTACGATAAGTGGTGAGCATGTGTCTCCAGGCTATCGCAACCCTGATCATAACGATGGCGTTTTTGAAAATGGCCTGCTGATCTCAGGTGATCTTGGTTACAAGGATGAACAGGGCCGTATCTTTTTGTCAGGCCGCTCCAAGGATCTGATTATTCGC